>CBFCZJ010000290.1:0-5117 GCA_965602445.1 uncultured Desulfobacterales bacterium
ACGCCCCGGCCAGGCTCTGCGCGGATCAAGTGACCTGCACGGCTGGGGAGACTCATGCCACCGCCGGTCAAAAATGGACCCACCCTTTGTCGGAAAACGGACCCACCCAACCGGAAATTGCTGAACTGAAGTAAGTCGGCGTTTCGGACCCACCCATTCTTAAAAAGCAAATCCCACCCTATAATGTCGTGCCATTAATCCACAGTGACGAGAGGGCACGATGCGAAAAGCGCGCACATGTAAGCGGCCATGTAGTATTTGTCGCAAATGGTTTCAGCCGGACCCTCGACAGATCGGCAGACAGCAAACCTGCGGCAACCCAGCCTGTCAAAGAGAACTCCATCGCCGGCGATGCCGGGAATGGAACCGGAAGAACCGCGATTATTTCAAAGCCAACTATTTGAGTGCCAAGTTGGAGGGCACCAGGGGCCCGCCTGTATCTTCAAAGCAAGATCTTGCCTGTGTCACACCGCCAAGCCGCCTGGAGCTGTGTTTGCCCAAGAAGGTCATGGTGGAGGTCATAGGCGCGGAGCAACTGGTCGTAGTGGAGTATCTCATTGAGCAAATCATGGGGCGAGCGGCGGCCAAGTCGTCTTTGGCGGCGCCATAACCGGCCGAAGGATTTTAAGAGGCATGATTGGCATAACCCTTTATTTTCACATGTAATATTGACAAAGTAATGGGAAAAGGTTTTTAAGAGGCAAGATGAGGATAAGTTATTGAAATATATCAAGATACGCTCAGAGTAATCGGTTAGGGTTTTCAAGAGGCAATCGACAAAATCGACGGCGCTAAATTATAGTCGGAAGCCGTGTCGAACAGCCCCTACATAACGCTTTTTTTGGATGAGATCGGCGAAAGTTATGCGGATCTAAGGATCATCCAACCAGCGGCTGAAAAGGCCATGGACAGGTCCATGCAAAGGTATGGGCAGCTGACACCCGTGATCGTTGGGCAAGACCATGGAGGCTATGAAATGGTCGACGGGTTCAAGCGGCTGCGAGCCGGCCGGCGGCTGGGCTATGAAGGCTTGCACGCGCGGGTCATGACCGGTGCTCGGCGGGCCATGAAGGCCGCCATGATTTACCTCAACACCAAGGCCCGCACCATCGCAGACATTGAAAGCGCCATGGTGATCCGCTCGCTTTACCGCGAGGATCATTTGAGCCAGGTGGAAATCGCCCTGCTTTTGAACCGGCACAAAAGCTTTGTGTGCCGGCGTCTCAAAGTGGTGGAAAAGCTCGACGACGAAGTGCTGGAGCATCTCAAGCTGGGGCTGATCAACATCACCATCGGCCGGGAGCTGTCGGGGTTGCCTGCGGGCAACCAGGCAAAGGCGCTTTCTACGATATTGAAATACCGCTTAACCGGGGGCGAGACCGCCAAGCTGGTTCGCCTGGTGCTGGAAAATCCGCGATGGAACCATGATGCGATCCTCCAGTTCCCCGAGGAGATCTTAAACGACCGTCATGAAGAGCGACCCCGCCGGGATTGGTGCCGCGGCTTTTACAATCGACTCGTGAAGATGGATCTTTATTTGTCTGCTGTCAGCTTGGGGCAGTTGAATACTTGCCCGGCCGATTGTGTGTTGCCGGCAATCGAGCGCCTACAATCGGTCCTTGGCAAAATGCGCGAACATCTGATGCGATGGTAATATTTATCCGAAACCGACAGGAGTTGGAACACCAGATCATCCTTTTGCATGAGGAAGGCTGGGGCATCCGCGCCTTGTCGAAGCATTTTAACATGGGCAGAAACACCGTGCGGCGGATCATCCGCAAAAACCGCCGCCAGCGCCAGGAGGGGCACGATGCACTCGATCAACGCAGGACCCTGTCGCGCAAGAGCAAACTGGATGCTTTCAAACCGATGATCCAGGAGCTTTTGGAAAAATATCCGAACATCACCGGGGTGCGGATGTGTGAAGAGCTTGCCACGGCCGGTTTTGACGGTGGGCGGACGATTGTAAAGGATTATCTGCGCAAAATCCGTCCAAGGCCGAAAAAAGAGCCCGAGGTGCGCTTTGAGACCCCACCGGGATATCAGGGACAAATGGATTGGAGCCCTTATACGGTGAATTTTACCCGCACCGGCCGGCAGAAGGTGCTTTGTTTTTCATATATTTTGGGCTTCTCACGCCGGCAATATATCGATTTTACCACCGATCGTAAATTTTATACCCTGATCCGGCGTCACCAGGATGCGTTCGCGCATTTTAACGGTGTTCCCCATACCTGTCTGTACGACGGTGAAAAGACCGTGATTTTGCGCTGGGAAGCCGGACAGCCGGTATTCAACCCGGCCTTTGTAGCCTTTATCACCCATTATCACTGCCGGCCGGTAGGGTGTTTGCCCGGCCGGCCCAAAACGAAAGGAAAAATCGAGGCGCCGTTTCAATATATCGAAAAGAATTTGCTCAATGCCCGGGATTTTGAAGACTTTCAGGCCCTGCGGCAAAAGGCGGCATGGTGGCTGGCCAACCGCTCCGATGTGCACATCCATGACACGACCGGCCGCCCGCCCCTGGAGCTGTTCCTGGAACAGGAGCAATCCGCGCTCAAGGCACTGCCCGCCAACCCTTATGACAGCGCCGAAGTGGCGCTGCGGGTATGTCGCCTGGACGGCTTTTTAGAACATGAGACCAATCTGTATTCCGTGCCTTATGAATACATCGCCGATATTCTCACACTCAAAGCCACCGAGCAGGAGATCATCGTCTACAGCCCTGAGCTTCAAGTCATTGCCCGGCATGAACGACAACCTTTGGGGGCAGGAGAAAAAATCGAGGATCCCGACCACCGCAAATCAGAAAAAGTGCGCTATGGGCTTGAACCGGTCAAAGAGACCTTTTTATCCCTTGGCAACGGTGCGGAAGAATTTTTGCAGGGTCTCAAACGGCGTCATCCGCGCAATTGCGGCTTCCAGGCACGCTATATTTTGCGTCTCAAAGAGAACTACCATTGCGAAGATATCCACCAGGCGCTGGTGCATGCCACGAAGTATTACGCCTTTGAGGGCAAAACCGTCGAGCGCATCTTGAAGGCCCGCTGCCGGCCTCGTGCCCTGGAGATGATCAGTGCCCGCTCGGTCTCACAATGCTTTGATCTTTTGCCTGAAATCAAACAGCGTCCGCTCGAAGCATACAGCGGGCTTTTAAAGGAGTCTTGCCATGGACCAAACCATGGACAACATCCGCAAGCACCTCAAGACCCTGAAGCTCAGCCGGATGGAAAGGGCCCTGGATGAAACCCTGGCCCTTGCGGCAAAGCAAAACCTTTCCCCCGCTGCCGTCATCGAACGTCTTTTGGATATCGAGGCTGTCTCGCTGGTCGAAAGACGCATAGAACGGCGCATCCGCGAGTCCAAACTGCCCGAGCGCAAAGTGTTGGCGGACTTTGACTTCAAGTTCCAGACCGGCATCGATCAGCGACAGGTCATGGAACTGGCCACCCTGGGCTTTGTCGAGCGCAAGCAGTGGCTGATTTTGGCCGGCAGTTCGGGAACCGGCAAAAGCAGTATCGCAAAGGCCCTGATGCTGTTGGCTTGCCAGAGACTTTATCGCTGCCGATACACAACCGCCTCCTTTATGCTCCGTGATCTTTTATCCGGCCTGGCCGATGACAGCCTCGAGGACAAACTCAAGGCATATGTGCGCCCCGACATCCTTTTAATCGACGAAATCGGCTTCGACCGCCTGGAACAGGAATCGACTCGCAACGCCTCCTTGTTCTTCAAGGTCATCGAAGGCCGCTACTGCAAAAAAACTACAATCTTGACAACAAACATCGACTTCAAGGCCTTGGGCGGGTATCTGGGCGATCCCGTCGTTACAACCGCTATCGTTGATCGCATGGTGCATCATGCGATCATTATCAACATCGACGGACCCAGTTACCGGATGCATGAATCCAAACGTTTGAACCAGGCATCGCACACGAAGGACCCAACGAAAAAGCCGAAATGACACGCCGTTTTTCGCCCCAAGAGCTCACTTTTCTACGCAACCGGGTTCCCATAACCCACGTTATCAAGACCCTGCTTGATCTGCCTACCCGCAACACAAACGGCAAGCTTTCCTTTGCCTGCCCCTTATGCGGCGGTTTTGATACCGCGATCAATGCCGCTCACAATCTTGCCCAGTGCTTTGAGTGCCGACAAAATTTTAACCCCATCGAACTGGTCATGCATCAGCGGCAGATCGGCTTTGTCGACGCCGTCAGGTGCCTTAAAAACCGCATAGAACCAACTCCACCAGCTCAAAATAGCCTCACTTCCGCACGCAATAACCATCAGCTCACTGCTCTCGGCAATATCATGGATGATATCATCCCGGCGCTGTCTCAGCGCAAACCCAATGACGCCCAACAATCGATTACACAGCGATTAGAAACGCTCGAAAAAAGCGTCAAACATCTTTACCGCCTAATCGACCAACTCCGGTCGTCACTCGATTAATATCCAGTTATCCTCTTCCGATTATCTCTGCGGGCTCGGCAGGGGCGGGCTCTATTTTATCCTCAATGGGCGGGCTCTCTATCGGCGGGATTCGGCCTTCACTCCGACACTATCATCAACCGTTTTTCGGAAATAGACAACTTCGCCATGGGTCCACCCTCCGACAAGGGCGGGTTCATTATTATCCGGCGGTGGCACTATGGCAATCAATTCTAAGGAAAATCCAAAAACAATCATGTTGCAGACTGGGCACAAAACAATGGCGGTATTTCAACGGTATAACATTGTCAGTAATGAGGACCAAGACGAGCTTGTAAAAAGGCAGCTTGAAAACGATGAGAAGCTGAGACACAAAGAAGAGAAGACCAACGAACGATATGAGGAACGAACGGCTGAGGCAATCAAGAAACTGGAGGGCCTGTATTGGACGGTGGACGATGATGAACAGAAAGAAGTTTTGAATTCTGTTATACATGATTTGAAAAAAGAAAACGGTTTTGAGGGTATATTGGAAGGTTTTGAAGAGATTTAAAAAGAGCCATACAGTATACAAAGGGGGCTTTTTTTGGCCCCCTTTTTTTATGGGTGGATTCAAGATTTATCAGAAGAAACGGTATCACTTGATTTTGTGGTGTAAATTAGTACTACAGCGACACTTTAGC
>CBFCZJ010000291.1:0-5110 GCA_965602445.1 uncultured Desulfobacterales bacterium
CTACACCCAGCCGCGAAGCTTCATCGCCTGTTCGATTTTTTTCAGGGCGTAAATCCAGGCCCCCACCCGAAGGGATTGGTTTCCCGCCTCTTTTGCCGTCTCTGCGGCAAACCGGTATGCGTCTAAGATCCTCTTCTTGAGCTGGGTCTGCACGGTTTCGATTTCCCAGTACTGGTCGGAAAGACCCTGGGTCCGCTCGAAGTGGCACACGGTGGCCCCGCCGCTGTTGGCCACGACGTCCGGCACGATCGTCACGCCCTTTTCGTTGAGAATCGCGTCGGCCCCGTCGGTGATCGGTCCGTTTGCCCCTTCGACGATCAACCGGGCCTTGATCTCACCGGCGTTTTCGGTGTGAATCACGTCATGGACCGCCGCAGGGACGGCGATGTCGCATTCGACGGCGAAAATCCGATCGTTGGCCACCGGCTCGGTCCCGGGAAAGTCTTTCACGCTGCCGGTATTGCGGACGTGCTCCTTCAGCGCGGAAATGTCGATTCCATCCGCGTTGAAAATGCCTCCGTATACGTCGCTGACCGCCACGATCCGGCACCCGGTTTCGCCCAGCAGGCTGGCCAGGTGTGATCCCACCTGCCCGAAGCCCTGCACCACGGCCCGGCTGCTGGAAAGCGCCATTGCCAAGTCGTCGGCGGCCGCAGAAAGGGTCAGAAACACGCCACGGCCGGTGGCCTCCTCCCCGCCCAGCGATCCCCCCAGGATGGGCGGCTTGTCGTTGATGGCCGCCGGACAGTGCCGGCCTGTGATCTGCTCGTACTCGTCGAGCATCCAGGCCATGGCCTGCTCGCCGGTGCCGATGTCGGCCCCGGGCACATCCTCCCAGGGCCCCTTGGGCTGGAGAAACCTGACGAACGCCCGCACCAGGCGCTCCAGGTCGACTTTGTCCAGCTTCGAGGGATCCGCCTGGATGCCGCCCTTGGCCCCGCCGGCAGGAATAGCCGCCGCGCAGTGTTTGATGGTCATGAAAAGCCCGAGGGCCTTGACTTCGTCCAGGGTCAGGTCCGGCCGGATGCGGGTGCCGTCCCGAAACGGGCCGAGGGCGTCGCAGTAATGCACCCGGTAGGCCGGAAACACCTTAAACGAGCCGTCGCTGAGCCTCATCGGAATCCGGAACTGCTGGATCCGCTTGGGACCCTGGAGCACTTCCAGCACCCGGGGGTCGATGCCGCCAAGCTCCCCGGCCCGGTTCATGTTCTTGATGGCTACATCAAATACGCTGTCCATGCGAATGCCTCTCTTTCTATCCCACCACCGGCAGCACCAGGTCGTCCGGGCCTTTTTGGGAAGTCTTCAGTTCCGGCGCGTGTCTCGCCATCAGTTCGTTGAGGACCTGGGCGATCTTGACTTTCTGTCGGATCAGATTGTCGTGAAACGCTTCGGTCACCCAGGGTTTGTAGATATCGCCCTCGGAGGTGCCCGGTTCGATCTTGAAATAACAGGGCGAGGCCACCCGGGCGATCTCCGGGGTCTCGTAGGCGCGGTACATGCCGCCAAACGCGTCGACGATGATGATGTAGACGTCCAGCGGAATGTCGACCGCCTGCCGGATGGAGCCGAGAATCGGCAGGGAAACGTCGGCAATCGGGTTCATGGAGTTGACCCCCAGCGATTCGATCACCCGTGCGCCCGCCGCCGAACAGTATCCGCCGAACACGGAGAATTTGAAAAAAGTCTCCTTGGGAAGCAGCCCTTCTTTGCGCATCTTGTCGAGCAGAAACAGCACCCCCTCGTCGTAGACCAGAAACCCCCGGTGGCCGGCCTCGACGCAGCGCATAATGTCGGCGATGTGGTAGGAGATGTTGTCCGAACCGCGCAGCCGAAACGCCTGCATGGCCCCCTCGGGGTTGGAGATCTCCTTGGAGCCCACATCCCAGGCCTTGCGGTGGCCTACGGTCATCACGACTTCGATTTTTTCCTCGGCGGCCATCTGGGCCATGGCCTTGAGCTCTTCAAAATCACAGTAGGTCGATCCGCCCACGGCGCAGATCGCCCGATGCACCGTCACCCCGCGCTTTTTCGACTCGTCGATGAGCGCCTCCATGGTAGAGGCTCTTTCAACGCCGGCGATTTCGATTCGATAACTGGCCCCGTCGGCGAAGGTTTTCTTGCTGGTGGGCAGATCGTAGGCGTCTCTGCCGGGGATGCCCTCTTTTTCCATGAAGGCGCGAATTTTTTTCAGCGTCTCGGACATGCCGCTTCCCTCCTTGCGTCTCCCGGCGGCGGCGAACGGCGCCGCCGAGGGTTTTTTTCTACTTTGTTTTGGGTTCCAGCAGGGCGCTCAGTTTTTCGTACTCGCCTTCGACCATCTTGTAGGTGTGCTCATCTGCCGGAAAAGCGCCTGCCCGTGCTTCTTTCGCGTAGTCCGAGATGGCTTTGATGGACTTGTCGGCCAGGTTTTCATACTTCTTGACGAACTTGGGCGTGAACGCCTGGAAGATGCCCAGCACGTCGCTGCAGATCATGAGCTGGCCGTCGGCATCCGCCCCGGCGCCGATGCTGTATACCGGAATTGAAAGCCGGTCCCGGATGACGCCGCAGACTTCAGGCGGCACGGCTTCCACCAGAATGGCAAAGGCCCCGGCGGCTTCGACGGCCAGGGCGTCTTCGATGACGGCTTGCGCGGTTTCCGCGGTTCTGCCCTGGGCCTTGAACCCGCCGAGCTGGCCGGAGCTTTGCGGCGTCAGTCCGATGTGGCCCATGACCAGCATACCGCCGTCTGCGATGGCGCGAATCTGGCCCGAGACGCGCCCGCCGCCTTCCAGCTTGACGGCGTCCACCCCGGCCTCCTTGTAAAAACGGCCCGCGTTGCGGACGGCTTCTTCCACGCTGACCTGGTAGGAGAGAAACGGCAGGTCGCCGATGACAAAGGTCTGGGGCGCCCCGCGCCGCACGGCCTCGCTGTGATAGATGCACTGGTCCATGGTGACCGGAACGGTCCCGTCATAGCCGTAGATGCACATCCCGAGCGAATCGCCCACCAGGATCATGTCCATCTCCGCCTGCTGGGCGAACTGTGCGGTCCAGTAGTCGTAGGCGGTGATCCAGACCGCCGTCTGCCGCGCCTCTTTCATTTTCTGAAGATCGAATCGGTTCAACTTCTTGCGTGCCATCTTTTCCACTCCTTGTTCGTAAATTTTCAGTTATTTATGCGCCGACAGCCGCATGGACGAAGCCGAGCCTCTCCGACAGGCGCCGGCAGGTCTGCCTGACCACCGGGTGGATGGTCTCGATCCGCTCCATGGTCATCCTCGTGACCGGACCCGAGACGCTCACGGCGTAGTCGGCTCGGCCGGTATGGCCGAACACCGGGGCGGCGATGCACCTGAGACCGGAGGAGAGCTCCTCGTTGTCCACGGCGTATCCCCGAAGCCGGATCCGTTCGAGCTCCTTTCGCAGCTGCCTGCGCGAGGTGATCGTATTCGGGCCGTGGGCCCTGAGCCGTGTGTTTTTCAGATATTCGTTCAGCTCCTCTTCGGGCAGAAACGCCAACACGGACTTGCCCAGCCCCGTGCAGTAGGCCGGTGCGCGGGATCCGATTTCGCTGTCCATCCGCAGGATCTCCCGGCTGTCGATCTTGTCCAGGTGAAGGATGTCTTCTCCGTTGAAGCGGCCCAGGTTGACGGTTTCGTTGAACGCCGTGGAAAGTTCCAGCAGGTAGGGCCTGACCACGCGGAGGATTTCATGGCGGTTGACGACCTTCATTCCGAGCTCCACCACCCGGAACGTCAGGTGATAGCGATCCTCTTCGTCTTTTTCCACATAGCCGAGCTCCCGAAGCGTCGCCAAAAATCGATGGACGCCGGCCCGGTTGGTCTGCATGTGGCGTGCCGCGTCCGAGATGCTGATCGCCTCTTTTTCGGCGAGCAGCTCCAGGATCCGGATCCCCTTTTCAAGGGAGCTGATGAAAAAATACTGTTTCCCTTTTGCCGGCATCATCGACTCCAGGCATCGGGCACCCTCCGGCCGGAAGGTGCCCAAGCGGCTCCGGCCCTGCTTGAAGGGCAAGCGCTCGTCAACCTCTTTGTCTCTCTTTGTGTGACGCCATAATGCTATATGTGACACTATACTTAGGGTGTAACTGGAACGGAGTCAACCCCTTTTCAGAAAAAATTGCAGATTTTTTTTTGGGGGCTTTCAAACAGGCTGCGGTAAGAGCGGCGGGATTCAAAATTCCATGTTCAAAATTCACGATTGACGACTCCGTAAGGGGTAGCTTCACATAAGCCGGTACAACTCCTGTGCGTTTCGACCGACCGCGGCGCGGACAGCCTCTTGGGAAACCTGCTTGATTTCGGCGATGGCGCCGATCGCCAGAGGCAGGTTGGCCGGTTCGTTTCGCACGGCCCCATCGGCGCCCAGCACCGGGCTGTCGGTCTCCACCAGCAACCGTTCCAAGGGCAGATGGTAGACGAGCTTCTGTTTCTGGCGGGAGCGCACGACCGAGGGGGGAATCGAAAAGTAATACCCGGCCTCCACGGCGGGGCGGGCGGTGGAAAATTTGCCGTCGAAGGCGTGAAGCTGGACCCGGACAGCGCCGTGTTCGACGAGCATCTGCACGGCATGCCTGCCGGCGGAGCGGGAGTGCACGTTCAACGGAAGGTCCAGTTCCCTGGCCAGGTCGATAAACTGCGCAAAGATGTCTCGCTGCACCGCCCGTCCTGCTTCCTCTTTCACGGCCCAGAAGTCGAGTCCGATCTCGCCCACCGCCCAGAGCCCGTCCCGGTGCCGCCGGATAAAAGAGGCCATCTCATCGGCCGCCGCCGGGTCCAGAAAGGTGGGATAAAGCCCGGCGGCCGGCCGCAGGATCGGATACTGCCGGGCCAGGGCGAGGTTTTTCTCGGCATCGGGCAGGTCCTCTCCCACGGCGATAATCGCGGCAACGCCGGCCGCCTCGGCCCGGGCCAGCGCCTGGCCACGGTCCTCGTTAAAAGCGTCGTCGCATATGTGGGCATGGGTGTCGATCAGTGGAGGCAAACCAGCCATCGGGCACGCTCTCTTTCGCTGTCTGTATAGTGGACCGGGCATAAAAGACCGAGCTCAACATAAGCTCCGCCGCTGACCGCGGCGTGATTCAAAATTCCAGATTCAAGATTCA
>CBFCZJ010000292.1:0-5106 GCA_965602445.1 uncultured Desulfobacterales bacterium
ACCTTGGCCATCACCGGGATGCTCACCGTCGCCATGATCTGCTCGATGACGGCCGGATCGCTCATCCGGGCCACCCGGTGGCTTTTCCGGATGTCGGAGGGCACCATCTCCAGGGCCATGACCGCGCAGGCGCCGGCATCTTCGGCGATCTTGGCCTGATCGGCCGTGGTCACGTCCATGATCACCCCGTTTTTGAGCATTTCGGCAAACCCGCGGTTGATCTTCCGGCGATCTTGTTCTTCATTTGACATTTTGTCCTCCTTCCATGCATATGCTATGATACATATTCACAATGTCCTAATTGTATTGGTACACTTATCTAATTGTAACACACACTGTCAACCAAAAGAGGCGGAAAAATGGCCAGGTTCTCCGAAATCGCCGATGAAATCGAGGGCCGAATCCAAAAAGGCCGATACCGCCCGGGGGAAAAAATCCCTTCCATCCGGAAGCTGGCCGCCGAATTCTCCTGTGCAAAGCCGACCGTTCAACGGGCGTTTTCCCGGCTCAAGACCGACGGTCTCATCGAAAACAAGGTGGGAAGCGGTTCCTACGTGCGGTTTCCCGAGCGGATCGGACGAACCGGGGAGGTGTACGATTTTTCCACGGACTATCTGTCCGAATCTTTTTTCCCGGTCGACCGGATGAGGACGATTTTCGACCGGCTCTTCTCCGGGCAAGGGGTGCGCGCCATCGCAGCGCCGCCGGTGGCGGGCGATCCGGAATTGATCCGTCACTTGGGCCGCTATTACCGGCTTCCGACCGACCGAATGCTCGTCCTGTCCGGCGCCCAGCAGGGCTTGGATCTCGCCGCCAAGGTGTTCGCCGCCCGGATCTCGGAAGCCGCCCTATTTGAAGATCCCACCTACCCCGGGGCCGTCACCCTGTTTCGGGCCAAGCACTTCGTCCCCATGGAACAAGACGGACCCAACCTGTCCGCACTGCGGCGGATGCTCAAAGATGGGATCCGGCTGTTTTACGTCATGCCCTCGGTGCACAATCCCACGGGCGTCTCCTACAGCCGCGAAAAAAAGGAGGCGGTGGTCGATCTGGTCAAGCGCTTCGGCGTCATCCTCATCGAAGACGACTACCAGTCCGAATTCGTCTCATCTGCAGCCCCGCGATTTGTGGATCTTCTTCCAGGCCAGACGCTGTATATCAAGTCTTTGGCCCAGGCGACGGCCTCCGGGCTTCGCATCGGATTCATGGTCGTGCCCGAATCCCTTTATGAGAAGTTTCGGTACGCCAAGTACAGCGCGGATGTCGTATCGGCCGGGCTGCTCCAGAAGTTTTTTTCCGCCTTTATCCGGGATGGCGCCTACGGCAAGCATCTTTCGGCAGTGCAAAGCCGCATCGCGCGTCGGAAAAAACGGCTTTTGACCCTGCTTTCCCGATATCGGGCGCTTTCCATTCCCGGTGTCCAGTCCGGCTGCAGCCTGTGGGTCGAATGCAAGCGGTCGTTGAAGATTCAAAGCCCTCCCTGGACCACCGGAGACCACTTTTCTTTTTCCCCGTCTTTTCGCTGCTGCTTCCGGATCTCTTTTATGAACCTGGACGACGACCGCTTTGCAGAGGGGCTGAACTATTTGCGGTCGGTTTTGGACAGAGCGCTGCCTGCAGCATAGCGCAAAGGGCATGGGGCATAGGGCACGGAGCAAAGAGATCGGCGCCGACGGCGGTGAATGGGGGATCCGAACAACCGGATCGAAGAGGCTGCGGCCGACTGCAGACAACTGCCCGGCAGCCGGATCGGCTGCGGCGCAGCCCGGAGCCTCTCAACAGCTACGTCCACAATCGGAGGCTGACATGACGCAGAAACTCGAGGATCTCGACCAGAATGAACTCGCGCGCCTGCTTCTGGACATGGTTCAACGGATGATTCTTCACTACGGCCTCTGGTACACCGAGGTCCGTCACCAGGTGGGAGAGCAAAAGGCCCTGGCCCTGTTGACCCGACAGTTGGAGCGCAGCCTCAGCCTCCAGCTCAAGCGGCTTTCTAAGGTATTCGGCTTTTCCCTGACAAACGGCCTGCCCGACTTTCTGCGGCAGCTTCCCGCCGAAACCATGCAGCAGGTCCTGGAGCAGGTGTCGATCAGCTGGCTGGCCAACGACGGCATCTGGTTCCAGGCCGTGGAGCAGGACTGCGGCATGAACGACGCCAAGCGCTGCAACGACACCTGCTGGGCGATCTTCTCGCCGGTGGAGGCCGAATCGATCCGTCATTTTCTCAAGCTGGACCGACAGCCGGGGCTCGAGGGGCTGAAACAGGCACTGGGGCTTCGTCTCTATGCCGTGATCAACGTGCAGTCCATCGTGGAAGAGACCGAAGACAGCTTCGTCTTTCAGATGAACGAATGCCGCGTCCAGGCGGCCCGAAAGCGAAAGGGCCTGGAAGACTATCCCTGCAAGTCGGCAGGACTGGTGGAATATGCCTATTTTGCCCGGACCATCGACCCCCGCATTAAAACCGAATGCATCGGATGTCCGCCCGACGACCACCCCGAAGAGTGGTTCTGCGCCTGGCGGTTTACGGTAGAATAAATGCAGGAAAGACCCGAAAATTCCATAGAACAGCGGCTGTCCGCCCGATTCGGATTTCAACGGTTTCTACCCGGCCAGCGGCAGGTGGTGGAAACGATATTGGCCGGAGAATCGGCGGCCGCCATCTTTCCCACCGGCGCTGGAAAATCTCTTTGCTATCAGCTTCCTGCGCTCGAACTGCCGGGCCTCACCCTGGTGGTCTCTCCGCTGCTGTCGCTGATGAAGGACCAGATCGATTTTATGACCGGCATCGGCCTGGCGGCGGTCAAACTCGATTCGGCAATGGGACGGGAAGCTTTTCAGAAGGCACTGGCCGCGGCGCGCAATGGCGCGGCCAAAATTCTGATGATTTCTGTGGAGCGGTTCAAAAACGAACGGTTTCGGCTTCAACTGGCGAAAATGAACGTCTCCATGCTGGTCGTGGACGAGGCGCACTGCATCTCCGAGTGGGGGCACAACTTTCGTCCAGACTATCTTAAAATCCCCTCCTACCGCCGGCAGTATCGAATTCCTCAGGTGCTCCTGCTGACCGCCACGGCCGCCCCCAAGGTGGTGGACGACATGTGCCGCAAGTTTGAAATCCCCCGCGAAAATGTGGTCTGCACCGGATTTTATCGGCAAAACCTGCGCCTGCAGGTGCTTCCGGCGCCCCCGGCCGACAAAGACTGTATGCTGGCGGACCTGCTGGCAGCGCCGCCCACCGGCCCGTCAATCGTTTATACCATCCAGCAAAAGACCGCAGAGACCGTCGCTGAAAAGCTGTCCAACAGCGGCGTCAACGCCGCTGCTTACCATGCAGGGATGACATCGGAGCGCCGCGAAGACGTCCAGAACCGGTTCATGAAAGGACGCCTAAACGTCGTGGCGGCCACCATCGCCTTTGGCATGGGCATCGACAAAGCCGACATCCGCAAGGTCGTCCACTACGACCTGCCCAAATCCATCGAAAACTACAGCCAGGAAATCGGCCGGGCCGGCCGCGACGGAAAGCCGTCTACATGCACCGTGCTCGGAGACCGGGGCTGCGTGCCGGTGCTTGAAAACTTCGTCTACGGCGACACCCCTGAAAAAAAAGGCCTGCGGCAGGTGCTGAACCTCGTTAAAACATCGGGCGGAAACCGGCTCGAGGTGCGGTTCACGGAGCTGTCCTCTGAAACCGATATCCGGCTCCTGCCGCTGAAGACCGTGTTCGCATACCTGGAGCTCAAGGGGATTCTTACTCCCCGGTACGTCTTTTTCGAAGACTACCCCTTTAAGTTCATCCGGTCGGCGGACGAGATCGCAGCAGCGTTCAAGGCAGAGCGGAAAGCATTTGTAGAGGCCGTTTTTACCCACACGAAAACCGCCCGCGTCTGGGCCCGGCCGGACATCGATGCCGTTTCAGCCGCTACCGGCTCGGACCGCCGCCGGGTGGTGGCGGCCCTGGATTACTTCGACGAAAAAGGTTGGATCGAGCTGCGGCCAAAGTCGAGCGTGGAGGTTTTCACGGTGACGGATCCGGATTTCGACGTAGCGGCGAGCTCAGACTGGCTCCATGAACTGTTCCTTTCCAAAGAGGCCCAGGAGATCGAACGGATCCGGCAGATGCTCGGCCTCTTTGAGGAATCGTCCTGCCTGGCCGTCGGCCTGTCCGAATACTTCGGGGAGACCCTGGCCGAACCCTGCGGCCGCTGCTCGGCGTGCCGCCGCACCGAACCGCTCTTTCTCCCCAGCCAAGAGATGCCCCCCCTGGAAAATCATGACTTTTCCGCGCTGGCCGGCCCGCTGCTGGGCAGACTCGATTCCCCGGTTTCCACGGCCATGGTCGCCCGGTTTCTTTGCGGCATCCGGACGCCGGCGCTTTCCCGGCTCAGGGCGGGGGCGCTGAAAGACTTCGGACGCCTCGCCTCCTATCCGTACCGGAACGTTCTTGCCTGGGCGGCTCGTCAAATCGTTCCGACGGGCTGCTCCACATCGCCTTGCGACTAGACCGGCAAAGGACGCTTGAGCCGCTTTCGGTAACAGTCGCCTGCTTCTTTCTCGATTGAATGCGGTCCAGGCCGTGTCTGAGTCCTGAAAACCTTCTCCGACATCCGCCGCTGGCGACGAAAGGAAGGCATCCCCATCTCTGCTTCGAACCTTTTGACCAGGGGATCGGAGGCCTTGTTCCGCAAGGCCATGGAAAAGGCTAGCCCCTCTTCTGCGCACGTATGACGGCGGCAGACGTCTTTCGGGTGAATCGGGCGGTGAAACAGGGTAAAGTGCCGGGCCTTATCCTCTTCGAGGATCGATGCTTCAAATCCCATGGCTGCCGGGTCCGTTTCAAGGGCGGTGAAAAACAGGTAGGCCTGGGCGCAGCGATAGCAATTGTGGCACCAGCGTTTGTGGCCGCTCATTTCCAGATGACAGCTCACCCGGTAACGACCGTACTCGGAAAAATCGCCGTGCAAAAGACGATGGATGGCAAAGTTGCCCAGGGGGCCGATAAGGTTGACTAGAGAAAGTTGACCGCCGGAAAGATCCCGGAGCAATCCGGCCATCTGCCGCATCATCGAGCGGCTCGGCATGACGCCCCGGGGATGCAGG
>CBFCZJ010000293.1:0-5082 GCA_965602445.1 uncultured Desulfobacterales bacterium
TGGCCCTTTTCCCGTTACCCCGAAATGCTGAAGAAGGGAGAAGATTTTTTCCACCGGCATGGGGGCAAAAGCATACTGTTCGGTCGCTTCGTCGGCCCGGTGCGGCCGGTTATCCCGGTTGTGACAGGGATGATGGGCATGCGGCCGGCACATTTTTCGGTCGTCAACGTGCTTTCGGCCATTGGCTGGGCGCTGGTGTACATCCTGCCAGGCGTCTTTTTCGGCACATCGCTGGCGGTGGCCGGGATGGTCAGTACCCGATTGTCCGTGCTCATTTTAATTTTGGCGGCCGTCATATGGGGCTTCATCTGGTTGTGCCGCAGGATCGTCTCTTTATTCGAGCACAAAGGGCCGGCCTGGCTTGCTGCACTGAAACACTGGGCGGCGACGGAGCCATCGACGCACGGGTTCGTTCACCTTCTCAAACGGCCTTTTTCGTTTCTGCTTTTCCGCAAGCAAAAAGAAGAACTGCTGTTCGCCTTTCTGGCGCTGGTGCTTTTTGCGGCAGGATGGGGCTTTCTGGGTGTTTTGCAAGATGTCCTTGCAAAAGACCCGCTGGTGGTGGCAGACCATGCAGTCTACCATTTCTTCCAATCCCTTCGAACCCCCTGGGTAGATCATGTCTTTGTGGCGGTAACCGAGCTGGGCGATTCTTTTGTCAACATCTTCCTGGCCTGTGCGGTGCTGCTCGTTCTTGTCGTCAAGCGATGCCATCGTGCAGCAGGTTTCTGGGCGTTGACCGCGGTGGGAGGGGCAGGGGGGGTTCAACTGCTCAAATGGGCCGTCCATTTGCCGCGTCCCGTGTCCCTCTACCAAGGCGCTTCGGCCTACGGGTTTCCCAGCGGTCACACGGCAATGAGCGTGGTTCTCTACGGGTTTCTATCCATCCTGCTTGCCAGGGAGCTATCCGGGTCGTGGCGGTGGGGGCTGTTTTCAAGCGTTGTTTTGATTTCCTTTATGATCGGTTTATCCCGTCTATATCTGGGCGCGCACTGGCTTTCCGATGTCCTGGGCGGCTATTTCATCGGCACCAGCTGGGCGGCGTTGATGGGGATCTCCTACATGAAGGGTGCCGATAAACCGATGCCCCGGCGTCTGCTGGGGGCGACCGTCGTTCTGGTTTTGGCAGCCGCCGGCGGATGGCACGTGGCCCAGCGCCATGAAAAGGACCTGGCGTTTTACGCCCCGCGCAGAACCGTGAGGACCGTCTCGGCCGACACTTGGAGAACCGACGCCTGGCGCGGCTTTCCGGCGCGGCGGATCGACCTGGAAGGCGAATCGGAACAACCCCTGACCGTCCAGTGGGCCGGATCCCCCGACGTGCTGGCCCGATTCCTGAAAGCAGACAACTGGCAGCCGCCGCCGGCGCTGAGCCTGCAGCGCTTTTTCGGGATTTTTGTTGCCGACACGCCGGTCGAGGCCCTGCCGGTGTTGCCCCAACTGCACGACGGCAGGACCGAGGGCCTGCTCCTTGTCCGGATGGACCGGGACAGTCGACTTGTGCTCCGGCTGTGGTCGGCCGATGTCCATATCGCCGGGGCCGAAACCCCCCTTTTTTTGGGGACCGTAGAGGAGCAGCGCCGCCATCAATTTGCCGACCTGATTACGGTGGCAACAGATACCGGCCAGTACGAGCACCCTTTAAAAACGTTGGAAAAAGCGCTCGGCGGCCGGTTCTCGGTGACGCAGGTCCACCGAACCGGCGACCGGGCCGCAGGCGGCCCGGGGGGTGGTCCGTTGCTTTGGCGGGGCAATGTGCTGCTGGTGATGAGCCATAACGAGTAACAAGCAAAGAGCGACCTGTGGCAGCTAAACAACAGCATATTCCCCTGCACGTCTCCCAGCGGGTCATGGGCTATTTTGCAATGACCGCACTGTTTTTCGTGCTGGCGTTCCAGGTCGTGGTGACTTTTTTTATGTATTTTGCGCCGACACCGGGTGCAACAGGAGTCGCCGAGGGCGGTTTCGGGCTTTTGTTTTCCCAACTGGTACAAAAACAGGATATCGTCGTGCTGACGCTGGCCTGGCGTTTTTTGACCATCTATGTCGGTGTGGTGATCGGCATCGTGGTTGTCTACAGGGAAATGTTCAAACGCAAAAAGGCAGTCCACCAGTGAACCGAAAGAAAAAGCTGACGCTCTGGCTGGTTTTCATCCTCATGTGGATGGCGGGTCTCCTGGGCTACCGCGTCTATCTGTTGGTCTATGAGGGAGACTACCAGGCCCTGAACGCGGAAAATATCGAACAAATCGCTTCCAAGCTCCAAGGAAAGACCCAATACAGATTCGCCGTAGTCGGCAATATCAGAAATTCCATGCGGGTTTTCAATAAGCGCATCGCGCCCCTGATGAACGACAACGGCGCGGATTTCATGATATCGGTCGGAAACGCCCTCTACGACGGTGCTGAAGGAAAATACC
Organism: uncultured Desulfobacterales bacterium; assembly: GCA_965602445.1. Taxonomy (GTDB): domain Bacteria; phylum Desulfobacterota; class Desulfobacteria; order Desulfobacterales; family CAFBRK01; genus JAIPEL01. The sequence goes on from CBFCZJ010000293.1 coordinate 2,421, forward strand.
GGTTGCTGTATCGCGGGCTCAGGAAACTGGACATTCCTTACGTGATGGCCGCCGGGCACAACGAAATCGAAGATTTTGGGGCGCAGAAATTCTACCGGCATTTCGGGCCTTACTTCTTCTCTTTTCATCTTGAAAACACCTACTTCATTTTCCTCGATTCCACCGGACAGACCTCCTGGAAATGGCAGCTGCGGTGGCTGCAGGAAGAATTGAAGACGGCGGAACCCTATCCGTACCGGTTCGTGTTTTTAAATCATTCTGTCTTTTCTTTGCCGGATTTTGATTCGGGCGGTACGCGCTATGTGCTGGATGAAAAGCTGAGCAGAAAATTAAAGAAGTTGTTTTACCGATACCGGGTGACCGCGGTTTTTTCAGGCGGCTATCCCACCACCCATGAACGTGTGGCGCGCGGCGTCCGGTACATCGTATCGGGCGGGGGCGGCGGGCTGCTCCTCGACCGCAGCGAGCCCTACCAGATTGTGAACGTCGCCGTCGGGCCCAATCGGGCTGATTATGAAAACGTGTCTGCCGCGGACCGCATGGGAACGGTCCGTGAGAAGCTGGAGATATTGAAACTGTACTTGCACTCCTTTTTCTATATGAGTCTTTTTAATGCGTTGCTGATTCTGAGTATTGTCGGCCTTGTTGCCTTGAAGCTGTATTCGTTGATTCTTCGCCAAGAACACTTGTACCGGGATTTTAGCGTCGATGAAGCGGCGTTTTCCAGAAAACCGCTTCATGTGGCCATGTTCACGAACAACTACCTTCCTTTTATCGGAGGCGTGCCGCTTTCCATAGACCGTCTTTGCAGAGGACTGCGCCGTCTCGGTGAGACCGTCACGGTTTTCGCGCCGACATATCCGGAGCCATCGATCGACCCTGACGACGGCAGCGTGGTTCGATGTCCAGGGCTGTTTCGTGCACGCTTGGCCGGTTTTCCGGTGGCCAACATTTTTTCTCGGAAGATCAAGGCGGCGTTCAAGACATTCGATTGCGACCTGGTGCATGTCCACCATCCGTTCTGGCTCGGCAAAAGGGGAATGCGCCTTGCCAAAAGGCGGGACCTGCCGGTGGTTTTTACCTACCACACCCGCCTGGAACGGTATACACACTATCTCCCGTTTCCCGGCACGGCCCTGAAAAACCTCGCAGCTCATGTGCTGATCCAGCACTTCGCCAACCGCTGCGATGCCATTGTCACACCCACCCCTTCTACCGAGGAGTACTTGCGAAACCTGGGGGTCAGCGCTCTGATCGAAACGATTCCCACCGGCATCGTCATGGAAGATTACCAGTGCTGGACGCCGAGGGAGGTCCTTGCGCTGCGAAGGAAATACCTCCCAGATGAAGAGCCCCTGTTGATCAGCGTTTCTCGACTGGCCAAAGAAAAGAACCTCGACTTTTTGATCGATGGATTGGCGAAGGTAAAGGGGCTGATTCCGACTCCGTTCAAATGCCTTTTGGTGGGAGACGGTCCTGAAAAGGCGCGGCTCGAGGAGAAGACTGCCGCACTCGGATTGGTTGACGAGGTCGTATTTGCAGGCAACATGCCCCCCCGGGAAGTGGCCCGGTGCTACCTGGCCGCAGATCTGTTCGTGTTTGCCTCAACCTCGGAGACGCAGGGGATGGTGCTGATCGAGGCGATGGCCGGGGGATGCCCTGCAGTGGCGGTGAGGGCCAGCGGGGTTCACGATGCGGTCAAAGACGATTATAATGGATTGCTGGTGGCCGAAAGCACCGAGAGCTGGGCGAAAGCCGTGGCGGCGCTGGTGACCGACCGCCGCAGGTTGGCCGTATTGTCTGAAAACAGCCGGGTCTTTGCAGAGGACTATTCCGAAGAAAAAATTGCGGAAAAGGTGTTGAAGCTGTACGGGCGGGTGGTCGTCATCGCAAAATCAAAAGCAGGCTGATCGGATCAGCGTCGGAAGATGTTATTCTGCCGAGCGCGCCAATGAAGTGATGACGAGATTCACATGCTGATCATCGATGACGCGCAGACTCTGTTGCGCGGCATTTACATCGATGTCCACCTTTATCACAGGCGGCGTTTGCACCACAGTCCTTGGCGCGGGTCACAAAGGTATCGCTGCGCGGTTATCCGGCAGGAATGCCAAACAGCGTGACAAATGCGCAGAACACCGCAAGAATTCCAAACATGCTCGCTTTCATTTTCGGGGAATGGACGGATTCAACCTTCCTCAGGACCAATATGGCAACGACACACTGCAAGGCATAAAAAAACGCAAAGGCCCGTGAAGCATAGCTAATGATCTGGTATACGTCTGTCAGCCAGGTCAGTGCGATGGCCGCCGAAGAGACAATGATATAATCAAGTTTTGCATATTTTCGCCACTGCAAGATGACTTCCAGAAGTCCGGAACAACCGGCATCGTCCGCCGTGGCCGCTGAAAATTGGCTTCCAATCGCGGTAATCGTAATCAGGATCGGCAGAATCGGCGCAACGATTCTGGAAAAGCCTACGATGGCGGTGATCCCGGTCTGACCGCCGCTATCGCTTTTATTGATCACGACCGCCATGAGCGAAATGAATAAAATGTAAATTCCTGCAGAAAGGAGTTGAGCCCATTTCATGGTCCTGATGCGCTCTTTTCTTGAGTGCGCGGAGCCCAAAAAGCGGGAAGTCTCGAATCCCTGCACAACA
>CBFCZJ010000294.1:0-5057 GCA_965602445.1 uncultured Desulfobacterales bacterium
GATTCGATCCGGCATCCAGCCGGTTCACCGCCCTTGCCCGATGCGCTATTTGGCTTCGATCTTGAAGGCGTCGATGAGGTGCTCTGTCTGGTTCAATCGCTGCAGGGCCTTTTTGCCCAGTCGTTTGACGACTTCCGAGAGGAGGGTTTCGATGATGATGACGGCGGCGGCCATGGGGCTGAAAAAATAATCGCCCTTGATAAAGACGATGAGGGCATGGTCGGCCTCGATGGCCAGCGGCGAAGAGCGGCTGTCCGTAATGGCTGCAACCTGAACCTGCTGCCTGCGGGCGATCCTGCAGGCTTGGACCGTATCTCGGGTATAGGGATTGACGCTGATGGCCAGCAGCAGATCCCCCGCATCGATTCCGGCCATATCTTCTGCCAAGGTGTGGCCGGGCTGGCCCAGGATGGCCACGTTGCCGCGGATCAACTGCAGGTAGAATCCCAGATAGTAGGCCAGGGGAAAACTGCTGCGAAGTCCCAGAATACGGATGCGGGGCGTCTTGACCAGCAGATCGACCACGGCGGCGAACTTTTCTTTTTCGAAGCTTTCCAGCATGAGCATGACATTGCTCCACTCATCCTGGATCATCCGGCGCAGCAGCGAATCCTGGGACCGGTCCCGGCAGTGGGATTCCTCCAGGAACTTGGTGACCTGCTCGCTGTAGAAATTTCTTCGATGCTTCAGCTCGTTGCGGAAGATATGCTGCAGGGCGGGAAAACCTTCAAAATCCAGACGCTGTGCCAGACGGGTCACCGAAGAGGTGTTGATTCCCTGCTCGCGGGCGATCTCAGAAATCGATTTGACTGCGACCTCTCCCGGTTCTTCCAGCATCCATTTGAGAACGTTGATCGACCGGCTGCCGAAGCGGCGAGCGCTCACCCCCCGCCGGATGTTCACATACTCCTGTCTGAGCTCTTCCAGATTTTTCGGCGGCCGGGCCATGTTTGTTCTTTCTCCCGTGAAATAGGGCCGCCGGCGGCAGAGCGCCGCATGCTGCCGGCCCTGTCTCTTATTTTTGTGCCTGCCATAAAGGGGCGTCGTCATCTACTAACGAGTCCCCTACACACCCGAGACGAGCTGGTGCCTCCTCTTTGCCGGTGCTGATGTTTGGTGCGTACAGTACCCATTATTATAGCGCCGCCTCCGGCAGGTCATCGAGCCATCCCCCGGTTTCCGTCAGCTTTCTGATCAGCATTCGAGACGCTTCTTTTTGATTTTCGGCCGGCGCATGAATCTGCTTCAAGATCAGTTTGTCGCCGATGCGGCCGCAGATTTCGATTTTGCCGATTTTGTGGCCGATAATGAACTTGAAGCGCTTGGCATAGCCGTCGAATTGCTGTCTTGCCCGATCGACCATGTCGACCCCCTGTTTCAGCGGCACCTGAAAGTGATGCCGGACCCGGGCCACCGGCATGCATTGATACAGGTAGTAGGGATTGACGCCGATGCGCAGCAGCCCGTTCATCAGGTTCACCAGGGCGTCGACGGTGTCGTTTACGCCGCGAAGCAATACGGCTTGATTGTTCACGGTAATGCCGGCGCTTCGGATGCGCCCGACAGCTGCCGTGGATATCGGCGTGATCTCCCTGGCATGGTTGAAATGGGTCGGGACAAACAACGTTTTTTCCCGGTTGAAGGACCGCAGGAGGGCGATCAGTTCGTCGTCGAAAAACCGCAGCGGATAGGTCACCGGTGCCCGCGAGCCGATGCGGACATGATTCAGGTGGGGGATGTCTCTTAGGGCATCGAGCATTTTGTGGAGCACCTTGGTGGGAAGCATGAGCGGATCCCCGCCGGAGACGACGACGTTGGTGATTTCCGGATGTTCGGAGATGTATTCGGCCGCTTTTTGAAAGTGCTTCACCGTCTGTTCGTTGGGCAGACCGACCATCCGTTTGCGGAAGCAATGCCGGCAGTACATCGCGCAAAACTCCGTGGCCACCACCAGGGCAGTGTAAGAATACTTGTGAAGCACCCCGTTTCCCTTGTCGTACAAATCATCGCCGTAAGGATCCGCCGTTGTATCTCCCATGGCACCGGCAACGACCAGCTCCGCCGCATCCGGAACACAGAGCCGTCGGATAGGATCCCGGACGTCTTCCGGATCGATCAGGCTCAGGTAGTAGCGGGGGATGTTCAGCGGATGAATCGCCGCGACCTGCCGCAGGTCGGCCTCTCCTTCGCCCAAGGGAAGGTAGTCTTTGAGTTCGTCGATGGTGGTGACGTTGTTTCTCAACTCCTTTTGCCAGTCCATTTGAAACCAGTCGAGGCCGGAAAGAGAAGAGAACCGGGTGTCTGCAGCCGGTGTCGGCGGCGATTCGGCTCCAGTGCGTTTCGGACTGCATCCTTTGTCGGGAAGGGAAAGGTGCTGGGTCATCCAAGGCCTCCGTTGCATTCTTTTTGGAATGATCAGTCAAGCAAGGAGTGTGACGCGGCCATCGGGCTTTCGCGCGTCCCGAACCATCGCCGCTGCAGTTCAGTATCCGACGTGTCTGAGAAAATTTTGCAGCCGCTCGGTTTGGGGGTTGAGCAGCAGCTCTGCGGGGTCGCCGTCTTCGTCGATTCGGCCGTCATCCATGAACAGAAGCCGGGTTCCGGCCTTTTTCGCAAAGCTCATCTCGTGGCTGACCACCACCATGGTCATTCCCTCCTGGGCGACCAGCGTCATCACGTTGAGCACATCCTCCCGCAGCTCCGGGTCCAGGGCCGAGGTGGGCTCGTCGAACAGCATGACTTTCGGTTTGATGGCCAGGGCCCGGGCAATGGCCACCCGCTGCTGCTGCCCGCCGGACAGCTCCGACGGCAGGTGGTGGCCCCGGTCGCCGAGGCCGACCTTGTCCAGCAGGTCCTGGGCGATGTGGTTGGCTTCCCGGCGGGAAAAGCCGCGAACCTTTTTCGGCCCGAAGGCGACGTTTTCCAGCGCCGTCATGTGCGGAAACAGGTAAAAGAGCTGAAACACCATCCCGACTTCCCTGCGAATCTCCCGGACCCTGCGCTTTTGACGGGGAAGGTGGATCTGGTTGACGACCAGGTCTCCGGAGGTGACCATCTCCAGACCGTTGATGCAGCGAAGCAGGGTCGATTTTCCCGAACCGGAAGGGCCCACCAGAACGACGACCTCGTTTTCCACGATCGTCAGCGAGATGTCGTGCAGCACTTCTGTTTCCCCGAAGCTTTTGCTGACCTTTCTGAATTCGATGATGGGCTTCATATCTTGCGCATCCTTTTTTCGATGAACCGCAGGGTCAGGGCGAGCGCGGAGGTCATGATCAGATAACAGACGGCCACCGCAGACCAGATTTCCAGGGCCCGGAAGTTGCTGGCCATGATTTCCTGGCCCTGGCGGGTGAGCTCGCCCACCCCGATCACGATAAACAGCGAGGTGTCCTTCAGGCTGATGATGAACTGATTGCCCAGAGGCGGAATGGCCCGGCGAAATGCGATCGGACTGATGACGCTGGCGATCAACTGAAGCCGGCTGATGCCCATGGCCATACCGGCTTCGACGAGCCCTTTGTTGACGGACTGCACCGCCCCTCGAACGATCTCCGCCATGTAGGCCCCGGCGTTGATCATGATGGTGATGACGGCTGCGGCGACGGCATCGAAGCGGATGCCCCTGAGTCCGGTGACCACTTCGATCAGCAGCGGCAAGGCGAAGTAGATGAACATCGCCTGAACGATGATCGGCGTCCCACGGATCAGTTCGATGTAGCTGAAAGCGGCCATCTGGCTGATTCTGCTCAGAAAAAGGGAAAACCCGTAGGTTCGCCCGCCGACGGCGCGCGTGCCTGCAATGCGCATCAGCCCGGCGACGGTGCCCAAGGCCAACCCGCCGAGGATCCCGGTGATGGCGATGTACCAGCTCAGCCTGGCGCCCTCGATCAGGTTGGGGAGGGACTCAACGATGATGCTCCATTCAAAGGTCATGGTCTTTTCTCCCCTTGACGGCCGCAGCAAACCGGCTGCCGGAGAACAAGAGCAGGCCGTAATCGAGAACCGATTTTCTGGAAAGGTCCGGCCGAAACCCGCTGTTCTCGAAATTCTAATAGATCAAAAACGGATTTCGGCCGGGCCGGGGACAACCGGGGTGCTGCTGCCGCCCGCTTACTCGGGTGCCTTGCCGAACCATTTGGCATAGATTTTGTCGTACTCGCCGTCTTCCATGATTTCCAGCAGGGCGATGTTGACCTTGTCGCGCAGCTCGCTGCCCTGGGGCAGCCCGATTCCATAATAGGCCGCCTTGACGTCGGCGCCCACGGCTTTGACGCGGCCGTTGCCGGCTGTTTTGATGTAGTACAGTACGTTGGGGGTATCGTGCATGGCGGCATCCGCGCCCCCGGTGACGACTTCCAGGTAGGCCTGGTCGATATTGGGAAATTTGATCAGTTTCGCGGCGCCCAGCGTGTTTGCATAATCCACGGTTGCCGTGCCGGTTTTCACCGCCACCACCTTGCCCTTGAGATCTTCCGGACCCTTGATGTCCTGGTTTTCACTGCGCACCATGACTTTCAAGCCGGCGCGGAAATAGGGATGAGAAAAATCGATCGCTTTTTCCCGGCTCGATTTGATGAAAATGGCGGCAATGGCGACATCGAGATTTCCGGTGGTCAAACCGGGGATCAGGCCGTTGAAGTCCATCGGAATCAGTTTGTAGTCCAGCCCCGCCCTTTTGGCGATGGCATCCCACAGGTCGACGTCAAAGCCGGTGTATTTGCCGTCCTTTCCCTTGAATTCGAACGGTACGAACGCCGTGTCCACTCCTACTCGCAGCGCTTCGGCATGGGCCGCTGCGCCGATGAGCAGAATCAGGGCGGCGATCATCAACACGGCCAGACCTTTTTTCTTCATCATTGAGTTCATTTTCTCCTCCTTTTTTGACGGAAATATGACAATCCCTATAACCGGTTCGGGAAGGATTGACCATCTAACCGCATCGGTTGCCAGATGTCAAGTAGGTTTGTAAAAGGGCAACGAAAAGCAAATATCGTTGCGTTAAAAGACATATCTGAGAAGGATGAACCCGGCAACCAGCAAGACGGTGAAGGTGA
>CBFCZJ010000295.1:0-5052 GCA_965602445.1 uncultured Desulfobacterales bacterium
GAGCCAATTGCCTCTGACCTGGTCCTGAGGACCAGGATTGTGAGACTGCATTCAAGAAGCTCGCATCGAATTTAAGGCGCATCAATGTCGACTTCGTGCAGAAACCGCTGCACCCTTGCCAGGCAGCGGGTGAACCCCCGGCGGCCCAGGGAGATGACCGCCGCGCTCTGGCCGCATCCGCAAAGCGTGGCGAAGGTCGGTCCGATGATCCGGGCGGGGTCGCCCGCGTCGGCAAAGTGCGACATGGCCTGGACGTATTGGTCCACCCGCTGGCGGATCATTGAAAAGTAGTCGCAGTCCTTTCCCAGGACAGGGCCGGTCATGGCAGAAACCGCGCTGCAATAGGTGCGGATGCCTTCCCAGAAGGCTTCGGAAAGGGTCTTGCGCAGGCGCTCTTCTTCTACGGTATAGGAAATCGCCCAGCCCGTGGCCACGATCCGCAAAAGCTGCAGTTCATATTCCACGGCGATCAGGCTGCACGCCTCCTCGGGGGGAAGAGCGGCGATGTCGGCCCGGGTTTCGTTCTGATTGACCGAGATGTTGAGCAGCCGGTTTGCCGCCTCGGCCACGCTGATTCGGTTTTCGGATTTATCCGTCATCTCTGTCGAAATTCCTGCATCTTGAATCCTTGAAACGGCCCGGATCTTTGCCGACGATTATCGTTTCATGGCCACCCCCTTCGGGCCGGGACAGATCGAATCTATCTCATACGCTGCTTCAGGCAACGGGCCGCCTCCCGGCGCCGGCCTCGGCAACGAATTTTTCCAACACTTCGTAGGGCTGCGCACCGACCAGCCGGGTCTCGTCGATCATGAAGGTGGGCACGGCCGTCACCCCGATCTGACGGCTGCGCAGCCAGTCCCGGTCCACGGCCTCTTTGAAGCGCCTGGTCTTGACAACCTCCAGGGCCTCGTCGGCCGGCAGACCTGCCGAACGGGCAGCCGCTGCCAGCACCGCCGGCAGGGCGATGTTTTGCCCGTCAGCAAAATAGGCGGCAAACACGGCCTCGTGAAACTCTTGCCCCCGGCCTTCGGCCTCGGCCCACTTGCCCAACTCCTGGGCCAGTCTGCTGTTGTATGTCATCTTCCGGTCGCCAAAGGCCAGCCCTTCGGTCCGGGCCACCTCCTTGAGCCGGGTGAGCATCGCCTCGATATCCACCGGCTGTCCCGCAAACAGGTCTGCCAGGGACCTCCCCTCATTGGGAGTTTCCGGATGCAGGGGAAATGCGGTCCAATGGATGGAGAGTTCGAACCGCTTTTGAAGTCTGTCAACACGCCCGGTGATGAAATAGCACCACGGTCAGATGTAATCGGAAAAAATTTCCAGTTGCAGAGGGGCATTTGCAGTCATTTGAATCATCGGTTCCTCCGGGGATCTGGGGGAAACGGAGCTTCCAGTCGATTCCGGGCACCAGGCTCCGCTCCGATGCGGCCCGTTGACGCTACCCCCCGGGCCCTGCGATGTCAAGTCCGCAAGATCCGCGCCCTGGTAAAGGAAGGCCTTGCCCCGAAAAAGCTTTTCTGCAATGGTGGCCATGTACAGGATCGCTTTTGAAACTTCGTTTTTCACGGCTTCCGGGAAGATCCCCCACAGCCCGCATATCAACCTTATAGTTGCACATAAACCCGTTTCTTATTGGAGGAGACTGAATGGAAAACCCCACAGACAACTACTGGCGCCTCCGACTGGCAGAGGTAAAGACCGCCCTGGAGCAGAACAATTTTGTCGTATTTCTCGCCGACACGCTGCAGGACGCGGCCCAGCTGGTCAAGGAAAAAATCATTCCGGAAGTCAATCCCAGGAGTGTGGCCTGGGGAGGCTCCATGACGTTCATGGCATCCGGCCTGTATGAAGAGTTCACCCGTTCCGACAAATACGAGCTCTTCGATCCTTTCGAAAAGAATCTATCCGCCGAAGAGAACCTCGACCGCCGGCGCCGCTCCCTGCTGGCGGATCTTTTTTTTACCGGCACCAATGCGATCACCGAAACCGGCCTCCTGGTCAACCTGGATATGATGGGAAACCGCACCGGCGGGCTGACCTTCGGGCCTCGCCATGCCGTAGTCCTGGCCGGCAGGAACAAGGTCGTCCCCGACGTGGAAGATGCCATGGCAAGGATCAAAAACTATGCGGCCCCGGTCAACGCCATGCGGCTTGACAAGAAAGTGCCATGCGTGAAAACCGGCTTCTGCGAAGACTGCAGCAGTCCGGATCGGATCTGCAACACCTGGACGATCACTGAAAAATCGTTTCCCAAGGGGAGAATCAAGCTTGTCCTGATCAACCAGGATCTCGGATTGTAGGTAGACATCCCGTTCACGCCCCGCATCCAAGAGTGAATCGCTTCAAAGGAGGTCCGCCATGAGCAAACCCGCCTATCCATTTCTCTTCAAACCGTTGAACGTCGACGGCCTTCGACTCAAGAACCGGATCACGATGGCGCCCCTGTACCTCGGCTATGCCGGTGAAGGCGGAAAGATCTCCCCTCTGCTTCTGGCACATTACCGGCGGATGGCGGCAAGCGGCGCGGCCATGATCGTGGTGGAAAACGCCGGCATCACTCCGGCAGGAAGCGGCGCCTCGCGGGTGATTCGATGCGACCACAACCGCTACATCCCGGGCCTGCAAAAGCTGGCCGGCGCCATCCAGGAAAAAAACGCCAAAGCCGCCCTCCAGATCAACCACGCCGGGCGGTTTGCCCATACCTCGGAACCGGTGGCGCCGTCTGCCGTGGAAACCTTCGGCCGAACCCCCCGGGCACTGACGCGAAAAGAGATTGTCACCATCGAAAAACAGTACGCCGCCGCCGCGAAACGGGTCAAGGAAGCCGGTTTCGATCTGGTGGAGCTGCACGGCGGCACCGGCTACCTTCTGGCCCAGTTCGCCTCTCCCCACACCAACCGGCGCGGGGACCTCTACGGCGGCAGCTTCGACAACCGGATCCGGTTTCCCCTGGAGGTGCTTCGCAGGGTCAAGGATGCGGTGGGCGATTTTCCGGTCGGCTATCGCCTCCTGGCTGATGAATGGCTTCCCGCCGGGTTCGACCTGGAGGAGGCCGCCGCCCTGTCCAGGGCGCTGGAAGAAGACGGCGTCGCCTATCTGTCTGTGATGGGCGGCACCTACGAATCCTTTTTCCTGCCGGATGTGGCGGCGATGTCCAAAAAGCCGGGATACATGGTCCCTCTTGCCCGCCGAATCAAAAAAGCGGTCAAGGTGCCGGTGATCACCGCCGGGCGGATATCGACCCCGGCCCGGGCCGAAGGGATTTTAAAGAACAAGGAGGCGGACCTGATCGGGCTGGCCCGCGTGCTGTGGGTCGACCCCCGATGGCCGAAGCTGGCCCGCCAGGGCCTCGACCGTTCCATCCGAAAGTGCAGCCCCAAATGCAACGCCTGCATGGAGATGGTCATGAAGGGCAAGCCGGCCGTCTGCCCCCGTTGGGACAAGGAGACCCGCCGGTGGCATCGGGACATGCTTGCCGGATTGTGACGAAAAAACAACACCTGCATCTTGTTGCCGGAGATGCTATATTTAGATAAACGGCACGTTTCTTCGGCAAGCCGGTGTTGATACGATTGGTTCGCTGCGTATCCATCGGCAATTGATGAACCGGCTCCAGGAGAAGCCTTCTTCATCTTCCCCCTCTTTTGATCTGTGCAATGCGACCTCTGTCTTCTCCCTCCCGAGCCTCGGAATCCTTCGAGGAGCGTCGGTATGAAAACCGCAGAAAATCCCACCCGGAGCCGAAGCATCGGCCGGCGGCAAGACGACCATGCCGTCCGCGAAGCGCTGTCCAGGGTCAAGAAGCTGCTCGCCGTCGGACAGATTATCACCTCTGAAATGAGCATGGAGCGGCTGTTTGAACTGGTCATGGCCGAAACCAACAAAATCATCGGTTCGGAAAGAAGCAGCGTCTTTCTGCATGATGAAAAGCAGGGGGACTTGTTTACACTGGTGGCCACCGGCCTGGAGCAGGGCCAGATTCGAATTCAAGCCGACAAGGGGGCTGCCGGCTATGTATTCAAACAACAGGCGCCGCTTGTCATCGAGGATGTCCGCGAGGACCCTCGATTCTTCGCCGAGGTGGACCTGCGGTCGGGATTTCGCACCCGGAGCATTCTCGCCCTGCCCCTGATCAACCGGGAGGGGACCTGCATCGGGGTACTGGAAGCCCTGAACAAAATCAACGGAAACTTCAGCGAAAAGGACGTCGAAATTCTCTCCACCATCGCCGGCTATGTCGCCATCGCCCTGGAAAACGCAAAACTCTACCGGGACGTCACCGAGACTTCAGAAAAGCTCAAATCCGCGCTTCACCGCATCGAAACCCTGGAAAAAGTCAAGCAGCAGCTTACCAAGTTCGTCCCTTCCGTCGTGCAGTCCATGGTGGAAAGCAATCCGGAAAGCATCGACCTGAAAAAAGAGCCGATGGACGCCACGGTTCTCTTTATGGATATCGAGGGGTTTTCCAAAATCACGGAAGCCTTCGACCAGGGGCTGGTCAACAACATGGTGGAAACCTATTTCTCGGCCTACCTGAACTGCATCGAGAAATACGGAGGAGAGGTCAACGAGACCAGCGGGGACGGTCTCATGGTACTGTTCAAGAAGGGCGGCGCGGCCGATCACCCCGCCGCGGCGATCAAGGCCGCCCTTGAAATCATCGCCGCCACCGAGGCGCTGAACCGCCACGGAAGCTATCCCTGGGGGGATCTTCGTCTCCATCTGGGGATCAACACCGGTACCGCGTGGATCGGGTGCACGAAAATGCGGGGCATCGCCGGAGAACGCTACACTTACACGGCGTCGGGCCTGACCACCGTGGTCGCGGCAAGGATCGGGGCGCTTTCCACCGACAGCCGGCTGTTCGTCGGCACCGAAACCTACCACCGTGTTGCCGACTCCTGCCGGGTCGAGCCGGTCGGCGAAAAGAACCTCAAAAACGTCATCAACCCCGTGGCCGTCTACCAGGTGACGGATCTTGACGGCTTTGAGCCGATCTGGAACGAGAGCGGCGGCCCCTTGTAGCTTCCAATGACTCCAACGGCCCTG
>CBFCZJ010000296.1:0-5033 GCA_965602445.1 uncultured Desulfobacterales bacterium
ATCTGGAATTTTGAATCACGCCGCGGTCAGCGGCGGGGCTTATGTGAAACTTCGACATATCAGGTTCGTCATTCCGGACGAGCGGAGCGAGATCCGGAATCCATGCAATTCAAAAAACAAATGGATTCCGGGTCAAGCCCGGAATGACGGATTGGGCAGTTTCAGCATTGATCAAACCGATCGCCTTGCGATCAGCGGCGGGGCTGGATTCCGGATCTCCCCTGCTTTGAGCGGTGTCGTCCGGAATGACGTTTCTTGAATTGTGGCACAGCCTCCTTCGTGCGAGGGACAAAAAAACGGCGATTTTTACGAAGCCATCGACCATGAGAAGCGAAATGACCGAACGCCTCAAGATTCTATTTTTATGCACCGGCAATTCCTGCCGAAGCCAGATGGCCGAAGGGTGGGCGAAACACCTCAAGGGCGATTCGATCGAGGCCCATTCGGCCGGGATTGAAACCCACGGACTAAACCCGCTGGCGGTCAAGGCGATGGCCGAAGCCGGTGTGGATATGGCCGATCAGGTCTCCAAGAGCAACCCAAGGAGAATTAAATGAGCGACTCCACCATCAAACAACTGAGCGTTCTGGATCGATTTCTTACGCTGTGGATCTTTCTGGCCATGGCCGTCGGGGTGTTCGGGGGCTTTCTATACCCGGGCGTACGGGATTTTATCAACATCTTCCAGGTGGGCACCACCAACATCCCCATTGCCGTGGGCCTGATTCTGATGATGTACCCGCCGCTGGCCAAGGTGCGGTACGAAAAGCTGGGCTTCGTCTTTCGAGATGTGAAAATTCTTGGGTTGTCGCTGGTGCAGAACTGGGTCATCGGCCCGATCCTCATGTTTTTGCTGGCCATCGCCTTTTTGTCCGGCCACCACGAATACATGGTGGGCTTGATCATGATCGGCCTGGCCCGCTGCATCGCCATGGTCCTGGTCTGGAACGACCTGGCCAGGGGCGACGCCGAGTACTGCGCCGGGCTGGTGGCCTTCAACTCCATTTTCCAGGTGCTGTTCTTTTCGATCTACGCCTGGTTTTTCATCACTATTTTGCCCGGGTGGTTCGGAATCAAGGGAGCGGTGGTGGACATCACCATCGGCCAGATCGCAGAAAGCGTCTTCATCTACTTGGGGATTCCCTTTATCGGCGGTCTGATCACCCGCATCATCGGGCTGAAAACCAAGGGAGAAACCTGGTATCACGAACGCTTCATCCCCAAAATCAGCCCCATCACCCTGATTGCCCTGCTGTTTACCATCGTGGTGATGTTCTCGCTCAAGGGTGAGTACATCGTGAAACTGCCCCTGGACGTGGTGCGGATCGCCATTCCCCTGTGCATCTATTTTCTGGTCATGTTCCTGATTACATTTTTCATGTCCATGAAATTCGGTGCCACCTACGAGCAGACTACCACGTTGTCCTTTACGGCGGCCTCCAACAACTTCGAGCTGGCCATTGCCGTGGCCGTGGCCGTGTTCGGGATCAACTCCGGCGAGGCCTTTGCCGCTGTGATCGGCCCCCTGGTGGAGGTGCCGGTGCTCATCGCCCTGGTCAACGTGGCGCTGTGGTTCAAGCGCAGGTATTTTCCCTATGCGGTGGAGACCCCGACTGGCGTCTGCCATGTGGCCTGCAAGCCATGATAAAATCGCTGTCGCGATCTTATCTTAGGTCCGCTTGCTGGAAACATCGTAAGGGAACGGATCGTTGAAGACGAAGACAGGGCCAATCGAAGAAAGGAGCTACATGACGAAACCTGGATGGTTGTTTTTCATCTTTCTGCTGCTTGCCTGCTGGACGGAAGTGCCGGCCATGGCCGGCGATACGAAACAAGGCGGCATAATACCGCCTGTGCCGACGCCGAACATGGTCACCATGCTGGACCTGGGCGCTAATAAATGCGTTCCCTGCAAGATGATGGCGCCCATCATCGAGGAGCTGAAAAAGGAATATGCCGGTTTGGCCTCGATAATCTTCATCGATGTCTGGGAGCACAACGACCAGGTCAAGCGCTTCGGGATCCGGGCGATTCCCACGCAGATTTTCTACGATAAAAACGGAAAAGAAGTCCGGCGGCACATGGGCTTCATGGACAAGAAAAGCATTGTCGCGGTCTTTGATAAACTGGGCGTGCCCAGGCCGGACGGCAGCTGATCGATGCGCAGGAGCTTGGAGCCTGAAGACAAGGCCCGCGAGGTCGTCGACGCCTGCACCGACTGCGACTGCTGCCGCCCGCCGATGGACCCGCCCTGTGCCGTGTTTGCCGAGCTTTACCGGCTATGGGACCGGGAGCGGGAATCCGGAGAGCGGATCAGCCCGGCTGCGCTCCGCCGCATGGTGGATCTTTGCAACTTCTGTGCGCTGTGTCCGTGTCCGAACATCCGGGCCGACCTGATCGAGGCCAAAACGATGTTTGCGGCAAGAGACGGACTGGCACGAAGTGCAAGGCTGCTTCAGGACGTGGAGCGGCTGGCCCGAGCCTGCGGGATGTTTCCGAAAGTCGTCAATCATGCGGCCGCCGGCGGCTTTCTGGAACCGCTGCTGAAAAAGGCCGCGGGCATCCACCCGCTCAGCCGGATGCCGAAATTTCCAAGAGAAAGTTTCGACCGATGGGCAGCCGACCGCAATCTGCAAGAATCGCCCCAAGGCGAGCCGGAAAAAAAGATCGCCTACTTTACCGGTTGCACGGGCCGATTTCTGTTTCCGGAAGTGGCCCAGGCAGCGACCGAGGTCCTTCAGCATAGCGGCGTTTCGGTCCAATTTCCGGGCCAGTGCTGCTGTGGCATGCCGCCTTTTCTGGAGGGTGACCGAAGCCTGGCCCTGAAATTCGCCTCCGAAAATATCGATCGACTGGCCGGCCTTGTAAAAGAAGGATACGCCATCGTCTGCACCTGCCCCACATGCGCGTT
Organism: uncultured Desulfobacterales bacterium; assembly: GCA_965602445.1. Lineage (GTDB taxonomy): Bacteria > Desulfobacterota > Desulfobacteria > Desulfobacterales > CAFBRK01 > JAIPEL01. Next base: position 2,912 of record CBFCZJ010000296.1, read on the forward strand.
CATGCTTCGCCGTGTCATCTCCGAAGGGGCCTACTACTCGGACCGATACCAGAAAAAGGTCGGCGGAGACGAAAAACACATCTCGGTTCCCGCGGATCGAAGCGGCCGGGGCAAGGATTTGGTTTCATTGTCGAAGACCATTTATGGGGGGATCTTGAAAGACGAAGGGTATTTTTCTTCCATAGACTCATTGGAAAGAATCCGGGTGGCCGAAAACACCTGGGACCTGGGCGAGTACCTGTTCGATCTGCACGACAGCGGCAAGCTTGTGCTTCCGGAGACCGGCCGGCAGAAGCGGATCGTCTATTTCGCCCCCTGCCACCAGCGGGAGCAAGAAATCGGTACCCCTTATGCAGCACTGATGAGCCGAATTTCCGGCGGCCGGCTTGAAACCGTCGACGGACGGTTTTACTGCTGCGGCATGGCCGGCATCATGGGCTTCAAAAAGGACTTTCGGGACGTTTCGGTGCAAATGGGACGGCCGTTGTTTGAAAAGATCCGGGAACTGGCCCCCGAAGTACTGGCGACCGACTGTCTGAGCTGCCGGCTCCAGTTTCAACAGCACCTGCCCTACCCGGTGCGTCACCCAATCGAAATCATCAGAGAGGTGTTGAAATGAAAGAGAAAAATGCCGATGTTATCCGTCAACTGGTCAGAGGCCGCTATGCTGGCGCTGCCCAAAGCTCGGGCTGTGGATGCGGACCGACAAGCCCGTCCGGCTGCTGCGGCTCTTCCATGACGATTGCCGAATCGACAAATCAAATCCTGGGCTACTCGCCGGAAGAAGTCGACGGCGTCGTCGAAGGTGCCAATCTGGGGTTGGGATGCGGCAACCCGACCGCCATCGGTGAGCTCAAAGCCGGCGACGTCGTTTTGGACCTGGGAAGCGGCGGCGGGTTCGACTGTTTTCTCGCCGCGAAAAAGGTCGGAGAAAAAGGCCGTGTGATCGGCGTGGACATGACCCCGGAAATGCTCTCCAAGGCGCGGGACAACGCAGTGAAAATGGGGACATCCAACGTCGAGTTCCGCCTGGGCGAGATCGAGCACCTGCCGGTGGCCGACAGCAGCGTGGATGTCGTCATCTCCAACTGCGTGATCAATCTGTCTCCGGAAAAACGGCTGGTATTCGAAGATGTCTACCGCTCCTTGAAACCCGGAGGACGATTGTTCATTTCCGATGTGGTGGCCACAAGGGAGATGCCGGAAGAAATGCGCGAGCAGGCGGCGCTGCTCACCGGCTGCGTTGCCGGTGCCGAGCACATCGATCGGCTGCGAAGCCTTTTGGACAAGGTCGGATTTGTAGATGTCAAAATCGAGATCAAACCCCGAAGCAAGGAATTGGTCGGCGGATGGTTTCCGGGTAGCGGTGCCGAAGACTACGTGGCGTCCGCCGATATCCAAGCCAGGAAACCGCAACGGAGACGATAGGGTTGCTTCGTACACGTGGGCGTATTTATTTTTCAAAACACTAAACACCATATACTAAACACACCCGATAAAACGGAGTTAAATCGATTTTTATGGGACTATCAATACTTGGAGTCTATAAGGCATGAGTTCATCGATTTCCCTAGAAGATAGAGAAAGAATCGAGCAGGGCATCCGAAATAAATACAAAGAAGTCGCCAGAAGTGCGCAGGGTCAATTCGCATATCCGACCGGAAAAGGATTTCCTGGCGATCCTTGAACAGGTCGGATTTTGCCATGCCGAACTGGTCGCCGAGACCGGGTTCAACAGCTCCCCGAAAACCAAGGGGGTGCTGTTTCGTGCCCTGAAGCCGAAAAACAGATAGAGCGCTGAAAGCAAGAAAGGCCCCTTGACAGGACGACCGGAATCGTTTAAGCGTCCTTATAGGAAAGGAAGAATCCATGTTTTCCAGGAACCGCCGAATTGCCGTTGAAATGTTCATGATGTCCATGTGCCGGGGTGCGCCCATGGATTGATGTTTTTTTTGCAAATCAAAGCCGCGGGCAGCCAAAGTTGCCCGCGGCTTTTTTTTTGTTCAAAAGGACAGCCCCGCCGTCCCGGCCACAGGAGGAATTTGATCAATCGTGAAGCTTTTGTCGAAGCCTCTGCCGATGTAGGGAACGGCCTCCGTGCCGTTCCGTGCGGCACGACACG
>CBFCZJ010000297.1:0-5017 GCA_965602445.1 uncultured Desulfobacterales bacterium
GACACGGAGGTCGTGCCCTACAAAAACCCCGACTTCGAGTGAAGTTTCACATAAGAAGGAAGATGCCAGCATCCAGCATCCAGCATCCAGCAGGAGTGACCGATGACAGGAAACGAGGTTCGCAAAGCTTTTCTTGACTACTTTCAAAAGCGCGGCCACAAGGTGGTTCGCAGTTCTTCCCTGGTGCCCGCCGACGATCCCACCTTGCTGTTCACCAACGCCGGCATGGTTCAGTTCAAGCGGGTGTTTCTGGGAGAAGAAAAACGAAGCTACCAGCGGGCCACCACATCCCAGAAATGCGTTCGGGCCGGCGGCAAGCACAACGACCTGGAAAACGTCGGATACACGGCCCGGCACCACACTTTCTTTGAAATGCTGGGCAATTTTTCCTTCGGCGACTACTTCAAGGAAAAGGCCATCGAATTCGGCTGGGATCTTCTGACCAGCGGATACGGTCTTCCCGCCGACCGTCTCTGGGTGTCCATCTACCTGGACGACGACGAAGCCGGGCAAATATGGCACGATCAGGTCGGCGTGCCGGAAGACCGCATCGTCCGGTTCGGCGAGGAGGACAACTTCTGGGCCATGGGCGACACGGGCCCTTGCGGGCCCTGCAGCGAAATCCATCTGGACCGCGGTGAGGCTTACGGCTGTGGAAAGCCCGACTGCACCCTGGGCTGCGAATGCGACCGGTTCATGGAAATCTGGAACCTGGTCTTCATGCAGTTCAACCGGGACGCTTCGGGCAAGATGACCCCGCTGCCCAAGCCGAGCATCGACACGGGCTTGGGGCTGGAGCGGATGGCCGCACTCCTGCAGGATGTTCCCACCAACTTCGACACGGATTTGATCTTGCCGATCATGGAAAGGGCCGAGGAGCTCTCCGGGGTGGCCCGAAGCGAATCGAAGCAAGCCGACGTGGCCATGAAGGTGATCGCAGACCACAGCCGGGCGGCGGCCTTTTTGATCAGCGACGGGGTGCTTCCCTCCAATGAGGGCCGGGGCTACGTGCTTCGGCGGATCATGCGCCGGGCGATCCGCTACGGTCGCAACATCGGGCTGACCCGCCCCTTTCTGCACGAGACGGCCAAGGTGGTCTTCGACATCATGAATCCGGCCTACCCCGAGCTGAAGGACGCATCGGCCTTTATCACCAGCGTGATCAAAAACGAAGAGGCGCGTTTTTCAGAGACCCTCGACTACGGCCTTCGGCTGCTAAACGACACCTTAGAAGAGATGAGCGCCAAAGGCGAAAGCCAGGTCCCCGGCGAGATCGTCTTCAAGCTGTACGATACCTATGGGTTTCCGGTGGACATCGTTCGGGACGTGGCCCGGGACCGGAAGCTGTCCATCGACATGGACGGTTTCGATGCCGCCATGACCCGGCAGCGGGAGCGCTCCCGTTCGGTGACCGCTTTTTCCGAGATCAGCGACGCCTACCGGGGGCTGTCGGCAGAGGGGTTCAAGTCCGATTTTGCCGGATACGGCACCCTTTCCATGGACGCCAAGGCGGTGTTGCTGGTGGTCGACGGAAAAGAGGTCGAAGAGGCCGGTGCGGGCACATCGGTGGAAATCGTCACCGAAGAGACGCCTTTTTACGGAGAATCCGGCGGCCAGGTCGGCGACAGCGGCAAAATCACCGGGCCGGATTTAGAGGTGGCGGTGCTCGACACGGCCAAGGACCCCACGGGCCTGATCATCCACAAGGGGACGGTGCTGACCGGCACGATCCGAAAAAACGAGACGGTCACCCTCACCGTCGACGGGGAAAAGCGCGCTGCCACGGCGCTGAACCACACCGCCACCCACATCCTTCACGCGGCGCTGCGCCGGGTGCTCGGCAGCCACGTCAAGCAGGCCGGATCCCTGGTGTCCCCGGAGCGGCTGCGGTTCGACTTCACCCATTTTTCCCAGGTGACCGCCGAGCAGATCGAGCAGATCGAACGGTTCGTCAACCGGAGGATCCGGCAAAACGTGCCGGTCGGCACCGAAGAGATGGACGCGGAATCGGCGTTTTCCAGCGGGGCAACGGCGCTGTTCGAAGAAAAGTACGGAGACCGGGTTCGGGTGGTTTCCCTGGCCGACTTTTCAAAAGAGCTGTGCGGCGGCACCCACACGAGCCGGACCGGGAACATCGGCCTGTTCAAGATCGTCGCAGAGTCGAGCATCGCCTCCGGGGTGCGCCGGATCGAGGCGCTGACCGGCGAGGCCGCGCTTCAATCCGTTCAGCAAAACGCGCGGCTCCTTTCCGAGGCGGCAGCTAAGGTCAAGGACCGTCCTGCCGCGCTGCCCGTAAAGGTCGAAGCGCTGCTGACCGAACAGCGGACCCGGGAAAAGGAAATCGAACGGCTCAAGGCGGATTTGGCCAAGATCCGCGCCGAGGAGTCGACCGGCGAGGCCGAAACCGTCAACGGGATATCGCTGCTGGTTCAGAAGGTGGCCGCCGACTCGCCGGCCGCCCTAAGGGAGCTGGCCGACCGGTACCGGGATCGTCTCGGTTCGGGCGTGGTGGTGTTAGGGGCGGTGTCCGACGGCAAGGTCCTTCTCATTGCCGTGGTCAGCAAAGACCTGGCCGGACGGGTGCATGCCGGCAAACTGGTCAAGGCCGCGGCGGCCGAAGTGGGCGGCGGCGGCGGCGGCCGGCCCGACATGGCCCAGGCCGGGGGATCGCAGCCGGAGAATATCGATAAAGCCCTGGAGAAAGTCAGGGAGGTAATAGAGAGGCTATAGCTTCTGAAGTTAGGCGAAAGAAATGAATGAGTTCAATTTTGCTCCGGAAAAGCACGAAATCCGAATTTCGAATTTATCAGGTTATCTTCCCTTCAGCACATCGATCATCGAATAGACCCTGCCGATTTGTCCCTTTTTCCGTTCTGCGGCCAGAAAGACCACGGCGTCCAGGGTGCCCCGTGCATACACGTCTCTTCCATTGACGTTGTGGGTGAAGGAAAAAGACACGGTCCCGTCCGGGGAAACCAGGGAATAGGTGTGCCAGCCGTGGCCGGACAGGTATTGTTCGGGGATCTTCCACTCCCGCGTCTGCACCTCCGGGTTTCGCTCCTTTTCGATCTGCGCCACGGAAAAATCGACCCCGAGCCGGTTGAAGGAGTCCACCACCGCCTTGGCCGTGCCGCTGGTATCGGCCTTTCCCTGCTGGTGGCTTTCCACGACCCGGAGCCGGTAGCCGTCGAACAGGCCGGGGAAGTTTTCGGCGGCATGGGCCATCATCGCCTGAAACCCGACGATCTGTTTGGCCATGTTCGGGGCGATCACCGCCGAGATGGAAGAAGACCGGACGGTTTCGACCAGTTTTTCCCGGTCGCCGCCGGTGGTGCCCATCACGAAGAAAAGCCCTTTTTCGCGGTAAAAGACGGCATTTTCGTTGACCGCGGAAGGATGGGTAAAGTCCACGCAAATGATTTTTTCGGCGTCCACGCCCATGGCTTCGAGCGCTTCACCTCGGCCGGCAGGAGCCAGCAGGGTGACGGCCACGCCGTCGACCCCGGCCGTTGTTTCGGTGATTTCCGGTCCGGTCAGGGAACAAGGGACCAGCTCGAATCGATTGTCTGCCAGAATGTGCCTGGCCACGGCAAGGGCCATGCTGCCCGGCAGCCCGTTGACCATGACGGGGATGGGTTTCACGGGGGATCCTTTCTTTTAGGGCGTTTTTTGGGTGTTCTTAGATATTATTGAGTGCCTAGAGTTCATAGAGTGCCTAGAGTGACTAGAGTAAAAAAGCCCGGTGTATATTGGAAATTTTTCAATTTTTTTTATTCGACCAAGTCGTGTCTGGTCAAAAGATGGAGCGAAGCGACACCACGACTCTATTCACTCTAGGCACTCTAGTCACTCTAGGCACTCTATGCACTCTAGTCACTCTAGGCACTCTAGGCACTCTATGCACTCTATGACTCTATCGACGTTATTCCCCTTTCCTTCCGGATCTGGCAAAATCCTCCCGCAACGCCCTTGCCAGCACCCTAAGCCCGGGAAACTCTTCTTTCGGAAGATCGGCCAGCACCCGGTTCAGGTTTGTAACCGCATGGGGAATGGCGGTTTCAAACCAGGTTTTTCCCAGGGCCGTCAAGAAGCCGAAGGCCCCCAGGATCTGCAGGTTCCGCGACAGGGCGCAGTAGCGAAAGCCGGCCAGGCATCGACTTTGCGGTTTTCCGCTCAATTCAGACAACCGATCCATGGCATATGCGGTCAGCGCCCTTCGGTACTCGGGCGCCAGGTGCACATAAGGGTCGATCAGCAGCGAGGCCAGATCATACTGGACAGGACCGGTCCGTCCCCCTTGAAAATCGATAAAGTAGATCTCACCGGCTTTGAGCATGATGTTTCGCGACTGAAGGTCTCTGTGGATGAATCCTTCCACGGCATGGTTTTCGATCCGGTCGGCGAGAAGACAAAACTCCGCCTCCAGCTCCCGGAAAGGATTGGCCCTTCCCAGGTGACCGGCCACGAAAGCCTCGCAAAAATAGCGGCATTCCTTTTCCAGTATCAGATTGCGGTCGTAGCGGGGGCTTTGCCACGTCCATATCGGGTCGAATCCCTCGGCGCCGTCCAGGCCCATGTGGATGGCAGCGTCGATCACCCGCCGGTAGAGGAAAAGAACACGCTGCAGGGGGCCTTTGATCACTGCCGCCTGCAGGTGCCGGTCGCCGAGGTCCTCGGTGAAGACCAGGCCGGAAAACCGGTCGAAGCTGCAGATCTTCGGCACCGGCACCCGGCAGGAAGCCAGGTGCCGGCCGATGTCCACGAACGAATCGACCTCTTGGGTCCCCTGGCCGCAGCGGATGCCGTGAGAGGCCATGATTCGCGCTGCCCCCCCGGTGGATACCCGAAACCAGCGCCGCTGGGAGCCGTCCCCGGCCAGGGGGGAAAAGTCGATTCGGCAACGGTGGACGGCGGCAGCGGCGCCACCGAATGCTTCAACGGCCAGATGCCGGGCGGCCGCGTCCAAATAACGGTCCGGCGTTCCTAAGTCCGCCCAGCACCCCGGTGCGAAATAGGC
>CBFCZJ010000298.1:0-5000 GCA_965602445.1 uncultured Desulfobacterales bacterium
CCATGACGACGGTACCATCTGGTTCGGCTCGGACGATGATCACCTATATGTGGTGGACTCGGAGGGTCGACAGCTCGATCGGTATTATTTAGGCGGAAATATCCAATGCCCGCCTACCCAGGGACCGGATGGCTCTGTGTACGTTGGGTCCGACGATGATCACATTTATGCATTCAATCCAACCTGCCAACCGCGCAATGTTAAAGACCACAGCTTTACCTCAGATGATCTGCCCGCCGAGTATACGGTCGGCAGCGCCGACAACTGGCTCAACTCAGGCCCCTGGGCCGCCCGGATGGAGATCACCCGCAGCACGACCCTCAATTCCAGAAACAAGTATGAATATATCCTCAAAATGTGGCTCCGGCAGTGCAAAGACCTGACCTGCAGCCAGGACACGGCAGATCGCACCGTTGTCGGATCCTACTTTGAGGACACCCGGATCGCCTATGAAGCCAAAGAGCCCTACCTGGAACAGACGATCGAGCTCTGCGAAGCCGATCACCTTGCCTTCGACACCTTCATCTTCGGCTACACCCAGGGAACCGGCAGCGCCATTCAGACGATCGTCATCACCGACACCCAGCTCGCCTTCATCCGCCCCGGCGATTTTGTCGTCACCAACGACCCGAACTGGCAGTAATAGCGCTTGCGCGCTATTACAAGAAGCGGCTGCGCCGCTTAAAAACATTTTAGGGGACGTCTATGCTTTTATAACTTTCTTTTTTCACTTTTTTGTGGTATCGAAAAATCATGCCGCGAAATGGGGGACGTCTATGCTTTTATAACTTCCTATTTTTATGTTTTTGTGGTATCGGAAAATTATGCCGAGAAAGGCCAGAATAGATGCCCCGGGTGCTTTGAATCACATCATCTTTCGAGGAATCGAGGGGCGGAATATTTTCAGAGACAACAAGGACCGGAACAATTTTCTGGATCGACTTGGGGCTGTGCTGTTGGAAACCGGCACACCTTGCTTTGCCTGGGCCTTGATGCCCAACCACGTCCACCTTCTTCTAAAAACGGGCAACGCGCCGTTGTCCCATGTGATGCAGAGACTGCTGACCGGCCACGGAACCTACTTCAACCGCCGGCATCACCGACACGGAAAGCTTTTTCAAAATCGGTATAAATCGATTCTTTGTCAGGAAGAAGTATATTTTAAGGAATTGGTTCGGTATATCCATTTGAATCCTGTTCGGGCTAAGCTAGTAGCCGACCTCAATTCTTTGGACAAATGGTTTTATAGCGGTCACAGCACTATTATGGGAAAGCAAGAGACTGCGTGGCATAACGATAAATACGTCTTAAAGACGTTTGGAGAATCGTTTCCGGGATCCAGAAAAAAATACCGAAATTACATCCAAAAAGGTATGGATCAAGGCAAAAAACCTGAGTTGACCGGCGGAGGCCTGATTCGAAGCCTGGGTGGATGGTCTGCGGTGAAGATGTTGAGAAGGTCTGAAATCAACATGAAAAGCGACGAACGCATACTGGGAGACGGCGATTTTGTTGAAAGGGTTTTACATGCAGCCCAGGAAAGGTATGAAAGGGGCTATGCACTTAAGGCACAAGGATATGATTTGCCGAAAACCGCCCGATGGGTAAAGGAAAAAACCGGCATCGAGATGGATGAATTATTGTCCAAAAGCAAACGCCCGGCTATTGTTCGAGCGCGAAGTCTTTTTTGTTTTGTGGCATGCCGCGAACTCGGCATGAAAACCACAGAAATGGCCTCTTTATTGAAAATATCGCAACCTTCAGTGAGCAAGTCAGTGTTGCGCGGCGAAAAAATTTGCAAAGAAAACGACTGGAAGCTGATTCCGAAAGAAAGTTATTAAAGCATAGACGTCCCCCAAATGGCGAAAAACCCCGAACTGACGCTGGCCTATCAGTATGTGGAGCACACCGGGACAAATGTCTTTCTCACCGGAAAGGCGGGCACCGGCAAAACCACCTTTTTGCACTCCCTCAAAGACCGTTCTTCCAAGCGCATGATCGTCGTCGCCCCCACGGGCGTGGCGGCGATCAATGCGGGCGGGGTGACCATCCACTCGTTTTTCCAGCTCCCCTTCGGCCCCATGGTGCCGGAGTCGGGGCAAAACCAAGACCTCACAGTAAACGCGCCAGTCCACCGCTACCGCTTCAACCGGCAAAAAATCGACATCATCCGCAGTCTCGATCTGCTGGTGATCGATGAAATCAGCATGGTTCGGGCAGACCTGCTCGACGGCGTCGATGCGGTGCTGCGCCGGTTCCGGGCCGACGAAAGACCCTTCGGCGGTGTTCAACTGCTGATGATCGGCGACATGCAGCAACTGGCCCCGGTGGTCAAAAAGGACGAATGGCAGATTTTACAAAACTACTACGAGACCATGTTCTTCTTCAGCAGCCTCGCCCTGAAACGCGCCGGCATGGTCGGCATCGAGTTGAAGCATATCTACCGGCAAAGCGATGCGGCCTTCATCGCTCTTCTCGAACAGGTGAGAAACAACCGGATGAGCGACGCCGCCCTTGCCGCCCTCAACGAGCGCTGCGCCCCCAAGTTTGCCGAACAGGGACCGGAAGGCTACATCACCTTGACCAGCCACAACCACCGGGCCCGGAAAATCAACATGCAGCGCCTGGCTGCCTTGTCCGGGCGTGAGAGGCGGTTTCGCGCAACAGTGGAGGGGGAGTTTCCTCCTTCGGTGTTTCCCACGGCAGAGGAACTCACCCTCAAACCCGGCGCCCAGGTGATGTTCGTAAAAAACGACAGCACTGCCGAAAAGCGGTTTTTTAATGGAAAAATCGGCCGTCTGAAGCGCATCGGCAGCAATTCGCTGACCGTCGAGTGCCCTGAAGATGCCGAACCGATCGAGGTCGAGCCGGCCGAGTGGAAAAACATTAAATACACCCTCGACGAGGAAACCAAAGACATCCGGGAAACCGAATCCGGCAAATTCGTTCAGTTTCCGCTGAAGCTGGCCTGGGCCATCACGATCCATAAAAGCCAGGGACTGACCTTCGACAAGGCCGTCGTCGATGCCGAGGCCGCTTTTGCCGAAGGCCAGGTCTATGTGGCCCTGAGCCGCTGCCGCACCCTCGAAGGCCTGGTGCTGAGCACTCCCATCGAGCGGCGCAGCATCAAATGCAATGCGGCGGTGGATGCCTTTGCCAGGAGTGTCGAACAAAATCCACCCGGTCCCGATGAACTCAGGGCCGCCAGGCGACTCTACCAGCTTCATCTGCTCGACGAGCTGTTCGATTTTTCCCTGCTTCTGCGCCGCCTGCTTTCCTGCCTGAAGATCGCAAACCGCAGCCGATCGGTTCTGGCCGGAAATCCCAGCGAATCCCTGGGAATCATCTCCGATACCACCAGGACAGAAATCATCGATGTTGCAGAAAAATTCGCAGCCCAGCGGCGACGGATAGCCGAGACCGCCGACGAGCCGGAAAACTCCCCCCTGCTCCAGGAAAGGGTGGCAAAGGCGTCAGCCTATTTTTCCGACAAGATCGAATCCGTTGTGATATCCCCCCTGAACGCCGTCGAGGTGGAAACCGACAACCGTGAGGTCCGAAAGGCGCTTTCAGCCGCCTTGGATGCCGCCCTTGCAGAGGCTCAAATCAAGCAATACCGACTCGACGGCTGCCGCTCCGGCATCGTATTCGCCGATTATCTCAAAGTGCGCAGTAAAAGCCTGTTCCAAGTTTCCGGGGCCGGTCCGGCAGGGGCCCGCGGAAAGGCTCGACAAACAAAAAAACGTGGAAAATCCAGAATTATACGAATCACTCAAGCAATGGCGCAGAAAAAAATCCCAAGAAACCGACCGGCCTGCCTATACCATCGTGCCCAACGCGGTGCTGGCGGAAATTGCCGCCCGCCTGCCGGCCGACAAACGGCAGCTTCGGGCCGTCAAAGGAATGGGCGCAAAAAGGGGTAAACTCTACGGAGAAGAGATTCTCGATCAGGTGGCCCGCTACCGATCCGAAGCCGACCCGACCGGTGAGACAGATCCAAAAGAAAAAGAGCCCCCCGGCCCAAAGAGCGAAGCCAGTAGAAGCCGGGAAGAGTCCCTCAGGCTTTTTCTGGAGGGTCGGGATGCGGGATCCGTGGCAGCCGAGCGCGGTCTTGCCCGATCCACGGTCGAGGGACACCTGGCGTATTTCGTTGGAACCGGCGAGCTTGCCCTGGAACAAGTGGTCTCTTCAGAAAAATCCGCCCGAATCTGTGCATATTTCAAGGCTGCCAAAGACCGGAAGCTGGGGCCGGCCAAGGCGGCATTCGGATCCGATGCCTCCTATGCCGAACTGCGGTTCGTGCTGCGGGACCTGGAACGGAAGGAAAAAGAGTAGTCGCCCGGCTTACCCGGGGATCTTTTGCGGCAACTCATAAATAACCTGCCAATTTTGATTAAATCGTAAAAAGTGCCCGAAGCGTCATTCCGGGCTTGACCCGGAATCCATATGTACTTGAAATCACTGGATTCCGGATCTCGCTCCGCTCGTCCGGAATGACGGAAAGAGGGAAATTCGGACTTTTTACGAAGCCATCAAATATACACACCGGAGAGGAAGCATTTATGGCGGTGTTGACGATACGCAATCTGCCTGATGAGATGCGCGACCGATTGCGGGTTCGAGCGGCAAAGTCCGGAAGTGCTCGGTCGTTTCTCCCGCTGGGGCTGTCGCTCGGAGACAGGACCTGCCTTGCCCTGGCCTTATCCCGAAAGACACCGGCGTATACAGCCGATCGGATGTGGGCAAACTGGACATCGATATCGAAATCCGCATTATCCGGTAGACGGAAAGCGACCTTGCCGATTCTGGATTTGGCATTACTATTAGGGCGTTCGGAAAAGAGGGCGACCGGCAGCGGAAGCATCCGCAAGTATGGGGCCGATCGCCTTTAATGCAGCCTTCGAAAGGAATTTGTTCATGAAGCTGGCAATCAGCGGTAAAGGCGGTGTGGGAAAGACCACGTTTTCGGCGATGCTCATCCGGGCCCTCAGCGCACAGGG
>CBFCZJ010000299.1:0-4966 GCA_965602445.1 uncultured Desulfobacterales bacterium
CCACGTTTTGCATTTTCAAGGTGATGGGCTGATCCGGAAGGTCGGCACCGGGGGGTTTTGTCTGTTTCGGCTTCAGCGCCTCATCGGCCTCCCCCAACTCGAGGGCGCGTTGGGTCGGGGCGGGCGAATAGCCCTTGGACTTTTCCGCCGTCACCCGCCACTTCTCGAAAAATGCATTTTCCTTTTTCTGGGACGGCTTCTGGTGCTGGCAGCCGAGCAGCATGGCCAGCGCCAGGACGGCGGCGATGGAGAAAACGAAATGTCGATCGGAACGTTTCTGTAGCTTCATCGCTTTTTTTCCGGTGGGGAGGAGTTCCTCTGCCGGACAAACATCTCCTCCAGAGGAATCGCCACGGTTTGATCCGATCCTTTCCGTCCGATCCGGACCCTTGACGCGTCGATATCCAGCAGGACATACCCGGACAGCTCCAGCTCTTCGCCGGCAGTGTATTCTTTGCCGTTGATAATGGCAAGCCTGGTGCTGCCCATTTCGATATAGCCGGTATACCGGAGATTGAATTCCTCGGCCGGAATCGTCTCTTCGGTCTCTACCGGATCTTTCTTTTCCGGGAGCCTGACTTGCAAAAACGGGTCCTGGGTCCATTTGGCCGCTGCAGAGGCGATGGCGTACTTTTCCGTTTTGGAGACGCTCATCTGGGGAAGAGAAGCGGCGATGCCCGCCACGTATGCGTTGAGCTCCTCGGTGCTTTGTCGATTCTGGCCGGGGGCGGCACTTTCCCCCGAAGGCCATAGATATTCAAAAGCCCCGTATAATACAGCAAGGCCCATCAGCACCAGTATGATTTTTTCGCGTTTGCTCATCGATAAAGAGGGTTCCGAGGTTCAGGGTTCCGAGGTTCAGGGTTCTGGGTTCAGGGTTCAAGGGTTCAGGGTTCTGGGTTCAGAGGTTCTGGGTTCAGAGGTTCAGGGTTTATGGGATCGGGATACTGGGACTCATCTTCCTTTATTCCCTGCGGATGATTGCAAGCCAATAGGTATTTTATAAAACCGCGAATGGCGGCTCGGGTTCTTCCCGCGTGGTCATAAACATCCTGGAATTCGTTGGTCGTTATATATTTTTGATCCAATGCCACGTAGAGTTCACTTTGCACTTCGATATCCTCGAATCTTGTAATACGCATGTTTTCGTCTTCTCCCCCTTCCAAATAGAGCAGAAAGCTATATTTGATTAAATCGTAAAAAGTGCCCGAAGCGTCATTCCGGGCTTGAACCGGAATCCAGATGTACTTGAAATCACTGGATTCCGGATCTCGCTCCGCTCGTCCGGAATGACGGAAAGAGGGAAATTCGGACTTTTTACGAAGCCATCATATTTGATCAACCCCTAAACGGTGGAACCCCTAAACTGTGGAACCCCTGAACCTCTGAACCACAACCTCTGAACCCTCAACCCCTGAACCTCTGAACCTGCCCTATTCCTGCAGCACCCAGAATCGCATCGTGACCTTCAGTGCCCGATCTTCCGGGGCGCCTTCCAGCCGGAGGTGCTCGATCTCCTCCAGGTAAGGGAGGCCCCCGACCTGAATCAGGAAGCTGCGAAGATCGTAAAAGCCGCCGGAAAGCTCGGCAAGCATTTTGAACCGGCCCGAGGCGGCGATCAGCGATTCCACATCCGGCCTCAGGCTTTCCACCGCAATATTGTTTGTATCGGCGATCTCGCGGAACAAATTCGTCAGGGCGGCGGTTTCACCTCTGGGCAGTTTTTTCGGCTCCGGGGCCGGCAGCAAAGGCGGCGCCTCTTGCCTGGAGCGCTGGAGAAGCTGCACGAACAGGGGAAAGAGCATGTTCTGCTCCTCGACCTGACTTTGAAGTGTCACAATCTTCCTGTCCAGCGCTTTCAGCGTCTGGTGGGCCGGGAAAATGCCCACCGCCACAAGGATCAGGATGCCGACCGTGCAGATGACCAGGTTCGTGACATTGATCTGTTGGCCGCCTACTTTCATGGAATCTTATCCGATCTCCATCTGCGCGGTGAACCGAAGCACTTCTTTTTCTTCCACGAAGGCAAATGTCCGCTGCTGAATGCTGAAGTTGTTCAAGAGCGGGCTCGTCTGCAGCTTGACCAGGAACTCGGCCAGCAAGGACTCGTACGTCAGCCGATCTCCGAAGACCACCCCTTCGATGCGGAGCAGCCGGCGGGAGGAATTGCCGGCTTCCGGATTCATGTCGAGGCTCAGACTCAGCAGGCGGACGTGGGCAGGCGTCAACCGGGAGATCTCGTTGATGACAGCAACGGGCTTGTATCGATGGCCAACCCCCTTCATCGAGTCCTGCCCCTTTTTCACCTTTTGAAGAAGAAGGGCGATCAGCTCCCTGTCGACCCGGGGGGCGAAAGAGTCGAGCTCCCGCTGAAGCGCAAAGACCTTCATTTCTTTTTCGTCGATCTGTTCGCTTTGCCAAAAGTAAACCGCGCCGCAGGCGACCATGACGAGCAAAAGTGCGGCAAACAAGAGGCTGTTGATCTGCCTGTTTTTCGACGCTTTTTGCTTGTCCCGGTAGGTGCGGATGAAGTTCGGCGTCTGTTCGCCGTCAGACAGGGCAAGACCGACCGCCGGCAAAAACGCTTCTCTTTTGTACCGGCTTTCCGGCGGGGCGATATTGTCGGAAAGCGGAGAAGCCTCTCCCATTGGATCGAAAATGTCGATCTCAGTCCCGAGCTGCTCGGCGATGTGGTCGACCATGAGTTGCTGGGTGTTGACCGGACCTGAAAGATAGATCCGCTCGACGCCGACATTTTCAAACTTCAGGGCATAATGCTCCAGGGTTCTTTCCACCTGGCGAATCAGGCGCTCCAGCGCCGGCAGGATCATGTTGAAAATGTCGGTTGTGGTGAACTCGCGGGCCGGGGAATTTTCAACGAATTTGGGGTGCTGGATGAATCCAAAAAAAATCCGGCGGGCTTCGTCGGCCTCGGGCAGTGCGGAAAGATCGGCGGCAGAAGGCTCGGCGGGAAACGGCTCTTCCTCCTCCTCCTCCTCCTCCCTTCGCGGAAGGGTCGGCTCTTCACCGGCAATGCGCTGCCGGAGCGATTCGATCATGCTTTGCATACCGGCTTTGATGCCCCGGGACAGAACCAGGTTGCCGTTTGAAAAAATGTCGATGCGTGACCAGTCCTTTCCGATATAGAGACTGCACGCACTCTTGACCTCGGCGCCAAGCCATCGGCTCCGAAGCAGGTTTTGCAGCAAAAAAGGGACGATGGTGATCCCTGTCAAGGGAAAGCCGCTTTTGGCAAATAAATCGCGAAGCCGATTCACCTCATCGCGCGGAGCGGTGTAGGCCATGACCTCGGTCTTTTGCACGCCCTCTTCGACAACGTCTCCGAGCAGGGAAAAATCGAAAATATCCTTTTTTTCGTCGAAGGAAACATCTCGTTTGAATGTCCAGTAGACGGTGTTGGCAATCTGTTTTCGGGGAACCTTCGGAATTCTCAGATAGCGCATCTCCACCTTTGCAGAGGAGATCGCACTCCAGATTTCAGGCGCGTTGGTCTCTCGGCAAAACTGCGTCAAGGTTCGCTTGAGAAAGAGCAAAAATTGGGGACTATCCGGCGATACCTGGGCAGGATATGAAATCGTTTCGTAGTTGAGAAGCACCCTTTTTTTGTCCGACCCCTGGCCGACTTTGACCAGCCTCAATTCATGTACACCGAGGCTGATGCCGACGGTCACCTTTGACTGCACCTTCAAAAGCCGCTGGGAGAGGGAAAATTGACGGGGGCGCTTTTTCGCGGAATCTCCCGGTCTTCTCGGTTTGACGGGTCGTGTTTTGGAAGGGGAGCCTGGCGGCTTTCGCGGCGGTGATTTTTGAACAGCAGGAGAGGCCGACGCCGAACCCGAGGCTTTTTTCCCTCGGATTAGGTCCAGGAGCTTTTCCGTCGATGAAATCGTGTCATTTTTTTTCGCCAAAGCGCCTACCTGCCTGCGGGGGCATTGAAGCTTCGATGGTACAAGACTCGTAAAATTCTCGCTAATTATCTTAAATTATACGGATACATGCCAATGGTATGAAATGTCAAGGAATAATGGGGCGATAAGCATCTGGTCGGTGGGCGGGAAAGAATTGCCGGAGTTTTTCACGGCCGGCCGCCCCGGTAAGCGCTAACGGCCTTAGATTCTTAAATAAAAATATGTTTTTGTTTGACACTTCACGCCGATCAAGAGTATGTATCGCGATATCAGGCTGTTGCAAAAAAGAAAGCAGTTTACCTGCGATATCCAAAGCTGCCCGAGGTAGTATTCCGATTTTAATATCGCGGAAGGCGACGCAAAAAGGAACCGGGTCTGAACGCGCCCTATCGGGCAGATCATGCAAGGATGGATTTGAGAAAATGGTCGACAGGAAAACCGAAAACCAAAAGGGGTCTGGATTCTTCAGACCGGCTGATGCCTGATCCATGGAGGCGACTCGGCCGGTAAAGGAGGAATTCCTCTCAAGAAAAGTTGCAAGAGGTGGTGTCTGGATCGCTGCCGTAAGGGTGGCAAGTCGGGCCATGACAGTGGTTCGGTCTGTTGTCCTGGCCCGCCTGTTGGCACCCGAAGATTTCGGTGTTTTTGGAATTACGGTGCTGGGGTTGACAGCCCTGGAGACCATCTCCCAGACGGGATTTCAGACGGCCCTAATCCAGCAGGGGCGCGATGAGCGGGACCACTTGGACACGGCATGGACGGTTTCTCTTTTTCGTGGGATGATTTTGTGCGCAGTCCTGTTTGCGGCGGCTCCGGCGATTGCCGCTTTTTTCCGGGTACCTCAGGCAGTTCCGCTGATTCGCGTCATGGCATTGAGCTTTTTGTTCTCCGGGGCATCCAACGTCGGGATCGTCCTGCTGAACAAGGAGTTGGAGTTCAAAAAGATATTCTATCATGAAGGTTTGAGCAGCCTGGTCGATCTGGGAACGGCTGTTTTTCTGGCATTTTTGTATCAAAACGTGTGGGCGCTGGTTGGA
>CBFCZJ010000300.1:0-4961 GCA_965602445.1 uncultured Desulfobacterales bacterium
TGGATGCCGGATCAAGTCCGGCATGACGGACCGGAAGCGTGAAGTTTCACATAAGAAACCGTAACGGCCCCGGAGAAGTCCGGTTTCAAGGCGCAGCCGGCTCCGGGGGGCGAGGCGAGGCGATCCAATTCGTCTGTCAATCCAGCACGGCGGCGGCGCGAGAGCGTCGGATTCAAGGCGCGCAAGATTCAAGGGGGCGAGGCGTACTTGTCGTACGTCGAGCCCCCTCGAAGCGAAGCGCAACGCAGAAGCCGGCGTTCTCGCGCCGCCGCCTATTTACGCCAGAATTCGGGGACCAGGAGTATGATGACGGTGTAAATCTCCAGCCTTCCCAGCAGCATGCAAAACGCCAGGAGCCACTTTCCCAGGGCCGGGATCTGGGCATAGTTCTCCACCGGCCCGACCATGCCAAAACCCGGGCCGATGTTGCCGATGCTGGCGGCAACCGCGCCAAAGGAGGTGACAAAATCGACCCCCAGCGACGCAAGCAGCACCGAGCTGAACGCAAACAGCCCCATGTACAGCCCCAGAAATCCCAGGATGCTGTGCATCACGTCTTCGGGAACCGTCTTTCCCCCGATCTTGATCCGGGAAACGGCATGGGGGTGGATCAAGGTGAAAAGCTCCTTGTAACAGAACTTGAAGTAGAGCATCACCCGCAGACACTTCATGCCGCCGCCGGTGGAGCCGGCCGAAGCGCCCAGAAACATGCACAGCAGCAGGATCAACTGCGACAGGGCAGGCCAGGCTTCGTAATCCGCCGTGGCATAGCCGGTGGTGGTGACAATGGAAACCACCTGGAATGCCCCGTAGCGGAGGGATTCGCCGATGCCCCCGTAGACGTCGCGCCACAGGTCGAAGCTGACCACCGCCACCAGCACCAGCACCACCCCTAAAAAGAAGCGGCACTCGCTGTCTCGCCAGAAGGCCAGGGGCTTTCCCCGCAGCATCTGGTAGTGAAGCGAGAAGTTGATCCCGGCAAGAAGCATAAAGAAGATGAAAACCAGGTCGAAGTAGACGGCGTCATAGTGGGCGATGGAGGCGGTTTTCGTGGAAAACCCGCCGGTGGGCATGGTGGTAAAGGCATGGCACAATGAATCGAACAGACTCATCCCGCCCAGGGTAAGCAGCAGCACCTCCAAGACGGTAAACAGGGCGTAGACCTTCCACAGCACCATGGCTGTCTCCCGGATCCGGGGCCTGAGCTTGTCCGGAACCGGGCTGGGCACCTCGGCCTTGTAAAGCTGCATGCCGCCGACGCCCAGAAACGGCAAAATCGCGATGGACAAAACGATGATCCCCATCCCACCGAGCCACTGGATCAGGCTGCGCCAGAGGAGAAGTCCTTCGGGAATCGCATCGATATCGGTGAAAATCGACGCCCCGGTGGTGGTAAAGCCGGAAACCGATTCGAAAACGGCGTCGGTGAAGGGACAGGCGCCCGAAAACCAGAAGGGAAGCGCCCCGAACAGCCCCACGGCGGTCCAGCCGATGGTCACGATCGCCATCCCCTCCCGGGTCCCCACGGTATTCTGGGCGGGCTGTCGAAGAATGAAATAGACCGCCAGGCCACCGGCCAGGGTGACTGCCGCCGAAAGGACAAGAGGATAGAAGCTGCCGTCTGCATGGTACAGGCTGAATCCCAGGGGCACGAGCATGGCCGCCCCTAAAAACGCCACCAGCGCCCCGACCACGCTCGCGATGTAGCGCCAACTCATTTAGAAAAACTCCAGCTTTACGGCGAGGATCTTTTCGATCTTGGCAATGGCGCTTCTTACGGCGAAGATGATGATCCGGTCCCCCGGCTCGATGACGCTCTCCCCGGACGGAATGATCACCTGGTCGTCTCGAATGATCGCGGTCACCAGCGAGCCCTTGGGCAGATCGATTTTATGGAGGGGTTTTCCGACGATATCGGAGGTCTCCAGGGCGACGGCCTCCATCACTTCGGCCTCGGCCTCTTTGATCGACCGGGCCGACAGCACCTTGCCCCGGCGGACATGCTGCAGAATCGAGTTGATGGCCGAAAGCCGGGGACTGACCACCTGCTCCAGGCCGATGGCCGACATCAGGGGAAAATAGCTGAATTTGCTGATGCGGGTGATCGTCTTTTTCGCCCCCATCCGTTTGGCCAGAAGCGAAGACAGAATGTTGACCTCCTCGTCGCTGGTCAAGGTCACCACCGCGTCCATGTCCCGGATGTTTTCCTCCTCCAGGAGGCTCTGGTCGCTTCCGTCGCCGCAGATGACGATGGTCTTGTTCAGCGAGTCTGCCAATCTGGCGCACCGGTCCGGGTCGCTCTCGATGAGCTTGGTATGGATCCCTTCTTGTTCGAGCTTCACGGCCAGCCGGCGTCCGATCTGACCGCCGCCGACAATCAGCACATGCCGGATCGGCTCCTGCTGTTTTTCGAACACTTCCAGGGTCTCGAGCAGCCGTTCGTCGTCGGTGATGAAGTAGACCAGGTCTCCGGCCTGCAGCTTGAAGTTGCCCCGCGGGATCATCAGTTTTTCGTCCCGGATCACCGCCGCCATCAGCGGCATTTTTTTGCCGATCTGGGCGGCAAGCCCCTCTAAGGGAATATCGAGAACCTTGGCCCCCTCATCCAGGTAGATCCCCACGAATTTGACTCGGCCCTCGGCAAAGTCGCCCACATCGGCCGCCCCCGGATAGCGCATCATCCGGCTGATGGTCTTGACCACTTCGGTCTCCGGGTTGATCAGGGTATCGATGTAGGGGGGATTGTCCCGGAAAGCGTCGACATAATCGTCGTAGTCCGCATTCCGGATCCGCGCGATTTTCTTGGTGGACGGAGACACCACATTGGCGACCAGGCAGGCCACGAGGTTGGTTTCGTCGCTGTCGGTGACCGCCAGCAGAATCTCGGCTTCCTTGAGGCCGGCTTCCTGCAAAACGAGAGGGCTTCCCCCGGAGCCGGTCACCACCTGGACGTCAATGCTGTCCGACAGCCGCCGAAGCGCATTCGGATCCTTGTCGACGACCACCACGTCCTTGTTTTCCACCGCCAGATGGCTGGCGATGTGAAAACCGACCTCTCCTGCTCCGACGATAACCACTTTCATTACGGCCGCTCCCTGGAACCATGCATTTTTTTGCCGGTTGCTGAATAGCACCCACGGCAAACCGTGTCAAAGGGGCTACAGAAGCGACAGCAGGAGGAGCGCTCCCAGGGCCGCGGCCGTCAGTCCGTCTGCCGGTCCGGCCGAGAGCACCGGACCGGTCCTGTTGTCGGAATAGCATCGCGCTTCCATGGCCATGGCCAGGCGGTCGGCGCGGGCAAAAATGCGCCGGAGCAGCGGGACGGCAAAAAGATAAAGCCGGGTTATGGGATTCTTTCGCTGCTCGACGCACCGGGCCATTTGGGCTTCCTTGGTCAGGCGCACCTCGCGAAGCACCTCGGGCAAAAAGCGGACCACCAGCCCGAGGATGGTGGCGACCCTTTTTTCGGGCACAAAAGGCACCGGTCGAAGCAGGGCTTGGACCGCGGCCTCGATCTCCGAAGGCCGGGTGGCGGCTGAAACGCCGATTCCGGCCAGCGCCACGATCCACAGCCGGAGGCATATCATCCCTCCTTCGGCCAGCCCTTGGGCGGTGACCTTCAAGCTGCCGATCTGCACCAGGGCCGGACCCGATCCGGTCACGGCCCGGACAGCGAAGAGGAACAGGAGCATCATCCAAAATATGCGCAGATCGCGCACCCAGTGCCGGGGTCCGACCCCCGCCCGCCAGAGAGCCCATACGATCGATATCCCCGAGACGGCCAGAACGGGCAAGGAGGCTGCCATCCCGATCAGGGCGAAAACGGCCGCTGCCGCCAGTTTTGTGCGGGGATCGAGGCCGTGAAGGAGCGATCCTCCCGTCCGGTATTGAAAGGCGCTCAAGCCAGCCAGGAACCCACCTCCTTTCCGAGTTTGAAAGCGCACGGCTGACGGATGCCGAACCGCTCCAGTTCCGGAAAAAGCGCCGCCGGAGGACCGGAAAGAACCACGGCCCCGCGGTGCAGGATGACCAGCCGATCAGCATGGGCCGCCACCTTTTCCACCTCGTGGGTGGTGACCACCAGGGTATGGCCGCTTTGGTGAAGGGCCACCATCTGGGTCAGGACCTGCCGAACGCCGGCATAGTCGAGGTTGGAAAACGGTTCGTCAAAGGCGATCCCTTCCGGCCCCATGGCCAGCACCCCGGCAATGGCCAGGCGCCGCTTTTCACCGCCGGACAGCAGATGGGGCGCATGGTCCGACGCATGGGCCAACCCCACGGCCTCCAGGGCCGACCGCACCTGCCGGTCGATCTGCTGCCGGTCCAAGCCGAGGTTTTCCGGACCGAAGGCGGCATCTTCGGCCACTGTCTGTCCCACGATCTGACTGTCGGCGTCCTGGAACACCATGCCGATCTTCAACCGCGCCCGCACCGGATCGGCGGCCACCGACCGCCCGTTGACGAGCAGTTCTCCGTCCGTGGGAAGCAAAAGACCGTTTAAATGCCTGAGCAGGGTGGTCTTGCCGGATCCGTTTTCCCCGGCCACCACGACGAATTCCCCGGATTCGATGCCTAGATCGATCCGGTCGAGCCCGAGGGTGCCGTCTGGGAATCGGTGAGAGAGGCTGCGGATGTCGATGAAGGGCATGGCGGTTCCGGGTTCGGGGTTCCAGGGTTCGGGGTTCAGAGGTTCAGGGTTCAGGGTTCAGGGTTCGGGGTTCTGGGTTCGAATGGAAAATGACCAAATAAATTCCAAAATTCAATTTCCAATAACCAAGCAACCGACAAAGAAAGAAAAGAAAAATGGCGTGACGGTTTGGAATTTTGAAATTTGGTCATTGTCGTTTGTTTGGAACCTGGTGCTTGGTGCTTGGTCATTGAATCCTTTTTCGCAAATTCTTTATTCCATTTTTACGATGGGTCGCAGCGCACGGGCGATGGCGGCAGCGGCAACGATCTTG
>CBFCZJ010000301.1:0-4932 GCA_965602445.1 uncultured Desulfobacterales bacterium
ACTGCAGCCTTAAACTGGTACATAATTCCGTAATTTTTTAATACCTGGTTGCTCGTTTATGCTCCAGTTCTTTAGCTTCCCAGCTTCCTGGCCTCCCAGCCTCCCAGCCTCCCAGCCTCCCAGCAAAAACGGTCTTCTCTGGCAGGAATCTTCATCAGTGATTCAACACGGTGTGGCGTCAACTACTCTTCAAACGAGAGCAGGTGCGTTCTTAAATTCACCTTCTTGTTTCTGAGGCCCAGCTTGCCCCGGATGTTCTGGCGATGGAACAGGATCGTGTTTTTGGACAAACAAAGCAGGTCGGCGATCTCCTTGTTGGTCTTTCCCTCCCGAACCAGGTTGGCCACCTGAATTTCCATGGGGGTCAGCTTCAAATAGCGGGAGCCCACCCGCCTGACAAAGGGGGAAATGATGTTGTTCAAGTTCGACTCGAGAATCTGCAGCAGGGTTTTCTGGTTGGTGGAAAGCCGTGTATTGAACAGCCGCTGCACGTAAGGCATCACCAGTTCCTTGACATTGGCCAGGACGTGGCCTGCCAGCTCTTTGCGGTCTTGTTCCCGCTGCTGGAGGAGCACCTTCAAGGCGGTGTTGACCTCCTCCAGATGCTGGGACTGGGCCTTGAGCTCCCTCTCCCGTTTGCGAAGCGCGCCGGTCACCCGCCGCCGCTCGTCCACTTCCTTGGCAAGCGCCGCGGTTCGCTCCTGGACGAGATCCTCGAGGCTGTCCCGATAGCGCTTGAGCTCCTGATCCGCCTTTTTGGCGGCGGTGACGTCCCTGAGGATCACGATGTTGCCTTCGAGCCGTCCATCTCTGTCCGTGTAGAGGGTGGAGGAAAGCTGCACATCGAGCACCCGGCCGTCTTTGGTCCGCCGTCGGGTTTCAAAATTCTGGATCTTCTCGCCGTCCATCATCCGAGCGATGGCCTTTTCGGTCTCGGGCCAGGAGTCCTCGGGGACAAAATCGATCTTCTTGCCCAGCAGGTCCTGGCGGGACATCCCAAATGTCTGCTCGAAGGCGGGATTCACATAATTGGCGCGCCCCTCGATGTCGTAGACCACCACCGGGTCCGGGGAAGCCTCGAGCAGGCTCTTGTAGCGCTCCTCGCTTTTTCTCAGAATGGCTTCGGCTTTGCGCCGTTCGGCAAGCTCCCGACTCACGTCGGCATACAGCCTCGCCTTGTCCAGGGCCATCAGGGCAAGGGCGGCAAAGCGGCTGAGCACCGTGACGTCTTCCTCGTCGAAGTGTTTTTCGGTTTCCACGCGGCCCAGACCGATTACCCCCAGCACGCCGGCATCCGATAGGAGGGGGATGCCCACCACCGAAAGCAGAGGATCGAGGCCGGCACCGGGAAGGCGCCCTTCCCAATCCCGGTAGCGCTCGACAATCACCGGCGCCTCGCACTGCCACACCCGGCCCCCGAGCCCCTCGCCCATCTTGACCTGAAGGCCGATCTGGCTGCTGAAAAATCCCCGGCCCAGCCGCATGCGCATCCGGTGCCGGTCGGGTTCGAGCAGGTAGATAAACCCGTGCTCGGTATCGGTCATTTCCGCGGCCCGCTGCAGGATCGCCTCCAGCAGTTCTTCTTCGTCGAGCCGCTCCAACAGCTTGACCGCGGTTTCGTGCAGCGCGGAAAGGTAGGCGTTCTGGCGGGCGAGCCGCCGGAGCTTGTCATCGGCAGGAGAACCAGCCGCGGCAGCCTTCTCGGAACTTTTTTCCATCAGTAGATCACCACTTTTTTCACGGCGGCAACGATCTCTTCCGGATCGTCTATGATCTGAAGAATGTCCAGGTCCCCGGGAGAAATCCGTCCGGTATCGCGAAGGTGCGTCTCTGCCCAGCGTTTAAGCCCCGACCAGTACTCCGAGCCGACCAGAATCACCGGAAACGGCTTGATCCGTTGGGTCTGAATCAGGGTGACCGCCTCGAACATCTCGTCCAGGGTGCCGAATCCGCCCGGCAAAACGATGTAGGCCTGGGCGTATTTGACGAACATCACCTTTCGGATGAAAAAATAGTTGAACTCGACAAGAACATTGGCGTAGTCGTTTGGCTTCTGCTCGAAGGGAAGGGAGATATTCATCCCGATGGAGGTCCCTCCGGCTGCGGCGGCCCCCTTGTTGGCCGCCTCCATGACCCCGCCTCCGCCTCCGGTGATGATCGCAAAACCGGCCTCCGCAAGGAGGCCCGCCAGCGTCTCGGCCTTCTTGTAGACCGGATCGCCGGGCTGGATGCGGGCGGAGCCGAAGATGCTCACCGCCCGGCCGATGTCGTGCAGGGCCTCGACCCCGTCGACAAACTCACCGATGATTTTGAACAGCCGCCAGGATTCTCCCAGTTTGAACTCGTCGATGAGAAACTGCCTTTTCATGGGTGTCGCTCCGCTCCGGTTTGGTTTGCCTTGGTTGATTGGTTGATTCGTCAATTGGTTGATTCGGGGAAAAACATCGCTTTCTGGTCAAATGGTTGAATGGTCAAATCGTCCGGTCAACGATTGATCCAATCAACCGCTTTTTCCCATTTGACCATTTAACCACTCGACCATTTGACCATTCTTCCATTTGACCACTCGACCATTCGGCCACTCGACCATTTGACCACTTCACCACAAAATAGGGTGAAAACCGTCCTTTTAGGTATCCTCCCATTGGTTCACAAAGCAAGGGGATTTGTTTTCTCGACGGTTTTTTCCGGCTTTTCAAGAACCGCCCGAAACCCGTTTTCCAGTTTGACAAACCCCCGCGGGATTGGTAGGAAGTTTAGTTTTTAAAATCCGGAATATCTATGGTAAATCGCGCTTGGATGAACTGACGCGCCAAGTTGTCATCGTCAACGATCTCGGCCTTCACGCGAGGGCGGCCGCCAAAATCGCCAAACTGGCTCAAGACGCCCACTCGAACGTCTGGATCTCCCGGGGAGATACTCCTGCCGACGCCTCCAGCGTCATCGACATCCTCTCCCTGGGATGTCCCACGGGAACTACCGTGTCGATCTCCGTGGAAGACCCCTCCGATCTTGACATTCTCGAGGCCATCGACCGACTCATCCGAGAAGGATTCGAGGAATAAGCTGCTCCCATGCCAGACCAGGAATCACAGGAAATCGTCCTGAGGGGAATCGGCGGCTCGCCGGGAATCTGCATCGGCAAGGCCTATCTTGTCGACAGGGAGGGCGTGGACGTCGTTCAGCGCTATGCCGTCGGCGCCAAGGACCTGGCAAAGGAAAAAAATCGCTTCAAGGCCGCTGTTCAGCGGGCAAAGGAGGAGCTCCACTCGATCATCGAAAATACGCCGGAGGAGTTTCGCGAGCATGGAGACATCTTAGAGACCCACGTGGTGCTCCTCAAAGACAAGATGCTCTACAGCCGGACCATCGACATCATCGACAAGGAAAAAATCAATGCCGAATGGGCGCTGAAAAAGGCGGTGGCCGGTCTGAAACAGATGTTTCATGAAATGACCGACTCCTACCTGCGTGAGCGCTCCGAAGACATCCTTCAGGTCTCGGATCGGATTCTTCGGAATCTCGTCGGAGCGCGGCAGGTAGACATCCGAACCATCAACAAACGGGTCATCCTGGTGGCTTACGATCTTTCCCCGGCCGAAACCGCGCAGATCCAGCTCGAGCGGATCATGGGCTTCGTCACAGTCCGGGGCGGCAAAGCCTCTCATACGAGCATCATCGCCCGAACTTTGGAAATCCCGGCGGTGCTCGGCGTGGGAGAGGCCACCAAAGAGATCCGAAACGACGAGATCATCATCGTCGATGGAACAGAGGGCACCGTCATTCTCCGGCCGCAGGAAGAAACCCTCCTCGAATACCAGGATCGCCAGGTTCAGTACGAAGAATTTCGGATGGCCATCAGCCGGGACAGCCACCTTCCTGCCGAGACCGAAGACGGCGTCCGCCTGGCGGTGATGGGAAACATCGAACTGCCCGAAGAGGTGGTCTCGGTCCTGGATCACGGAGGTGAAGGAATCGGTCTTTACAGGACCGAGTTCGGCTACCTGAGCCGCAGCTCTTTTCCCCAGGAAGAAGAACTGTTCGACAAGTACAAGGACGTCGTGGAGGTGATGGCCCCGCGTCCTGTGACGATTCGAACCCTGGACATCAACGGAGACAAGGCCGTCACCTACGGCGCCCAGCGCCCGGAGGAAAATCCCGCCTTAGGGCTTCGCGCCATCCGCTACTGCCTGAAGCGGCCGGACATTTTCCGGACCCAGCTGCGGGCCATTCTGCGGGCCGCCGATCACGGAAATGTCCGGATACTTCTGCCGATGATTTCGGGCGTAGACGAGCTCAGAGAAGCCAGGCAGCACATCGAAAAGGCGGCGGAAAGCCTGGAAAAAGACGGCGTGGCCTACAACGGCGACATCGCCGTAGGCGTGATGATAGAGGTTCCCTCCGCGGTGATCGTGGCCGATTTTCTGGCGCAAGAGGCCGATTTCTTCAGCATCGGCACCAACGACCTGATCCAGTATTCGCTGGCCATCGACCGGGGAAACCAGGAAGTCGCCCATCTGTTCAGCCCCCTTCACCCGGCGCTGCTTCGCATGCTGCGCCAAGTGACGAAAGCAGCCAAAAG
Organism: uncultured Desulfobacterales bacterium; assembly: GCA_965602445.1. Taxonomy (GTDB): domain Bacteria; phylum Desulfobacterota; class Desulfobacteria; order Desulfobacterales; family CAFBRK01; genus JAIPEL01. The sequence goes on from CBFCZJ010000301.1 coordinate 4,583, forward strand.
CCACGGCATTGAAACCTACATGTGCGGGGAGATGGCCGCAGACCCGATCCACATTCCCATCCTTCTGGCCCTGGGGCTGGAGGAGCTGAGCATGAACCCCCAATCGATTCCGGCGGTCAAGCGGATGGTCCGTTCACTGAAGGCTGAAAAATGCGCGCCCTTTCTGGAAGAAGCGCTTCGGCTGAAAACGGCCCGGGACGTGATGAACCTGCTGCGGGCCGCATACGGAGAAATTTTTGCCGACAACCTGTACGCGCAGGGCAGATAGGAATTTAGAATTTAGAATTTGGTTTTCGGTGTTTGGTGTTTAGTGTTTGGAAACCCGGAACCCAGAACCCGGAACCCAGAAC
>CBFCZJ010000302.1:0-4932 GCA_965602445.1 uncultured Desulfobacterales bacterium
CTGCTTCTTACCGGCTGTATTCAGGCTGCCAACAGGCTGCCGGCAGGTTCTGCCGGCTCCTGCGCATACAGGCTGACCAAAAGCCCGCGCCAGGAGCCGCCGACGCCGGCGACCTGGCCGTCGAAGGCGCCTACCTGGATGTCGTCTGGTGAGGTCAGGCTGCCGCCGACCGGACCGAGGGTAGTCTCGCCGGGCCATATGTCCGTTGATGTTCCCGTAAGGGTCATCGGACCCTGGTTCGCAGTGTCTTCAATCTCTCCGGCGAGCCACCCGCCGGAAAGAAAGCCGACAGCCGCGTCCCCGGCAAACAGTGTGATCCCCGTGGCTGTCGTAGTGTCTCTCAGATCGAGGAGGACCTTGTCGTCGTTTGTCAGGCCGCCGGTGCCGCCGCCGTCGCCCGTACCGCCGGTACCGCCGGTGTCGCCGCCGTCCATGGTCAGTCCTGCGCCGGGGTCGTCGCCGCCGTCGCCGCCGTCCTCGCCCTCGGTGGGCATCGTATCTTCCAGGTGCTGCTCCAGGTCGGCGTCGGTGACCGGTTTGACCACCGGCGCCGCATCCGGATCTACCACGTAGCCGCCTTCGTTCGTGTTGATATTCCGGGACAGGGCCGGGTTGTTTGCCGGGTAGATGTAGCCCTGGCCTTCTTTAAAGGCCGTTCCGGTTTCTCCGTTCATGAACCAGGTGAAAAAGTCGGTTCCCCGCACGCCGCAGACCGCCGTGGGGGTGTGAATCTCGAACCGGTTCTTTCTTGCCCGGCCAAAGGAGAACCCGGCCACCTTTTTGACCAGGCTCTGGATCTTTCCGCGAAACAGGCTCAGGGTGGAGCGCCTTTCCTCCTGTTCGAACATGTACTCGGTGATTTGCAGCCGGCTTTTCTGGGCGACGCGGACGATGCTGTCGTCGATGAAGGTGATCTCGACCTTGGCGTTGGATTTGGTCCGGACGATGTCCCCCACGTAGACGTCGTCCCCCTTGACCAGGGATTCCGCATCCTGCCCGGGCCGGGTGATATCGGCCGCCCCCGTTACGAAGGTTACGCTGCCGACCGGCTCGGCTGCCAGGGCAACCGCAGGCAGGACCCAGCTAACGGTCAGAAGGATCATCAAAGAGACTATCCTTTTCATGTTGCGCCTCCTTCGAAATGTTCCGTGTCGTTCAGCCAAAGCGGCCATTTTTTTATTCAAGCGGACGAATGCTGTATTCCGGGTGAAAGCAGACCGACATCCCGGACGCTTCGCTCCGGTTGACGGTTCCCGTCAGCTCGACGTGGATATTTCCCACACGGTTTTTCAACGTCTTGAGCCGGTCGAGGTTCAATACGAGGTCGATTCGCACGTCCGTACCCTCGGGAAGTGGTGTCGGGGTTCTGAAAAAGGCACCTCCACAGGAAATGTTTTCCGTTCGAAGCTCGATTTCATCGACGGCCTCATCTGCGGCCATGATCCGAAGTCTTGCAGGGATCTCCATATCGAACCTTTCGACGATTCTTCGCTCCGAATTTTCCATGTCAGCACCCCGTGGGCTTGGTGAAATCCGCGTAATTTTTACGGTTTCCTCAACCTTGATGGTTTCGTAAAAAGTCCGACTTGAATAGTGAATCCCGCCGGCCTGGATTCCGGATCTCCCCCACTTTAGCGGGGTCGTCCGGAATGACGAATTTAGGGATTCGGGAACGTCCCCGGAAGCCGGAATCCAGTTGTTTGCATCATACCGGATCCTATTCAAGGATCTCAATACGCTGTGGGTATGATTTTTATTCGTATTTTTTGGCCCTTCTGCGGACTGCCGGATTAATACTTTCAGGGCCATCCTCATGCGATCCTATTAGTACATCTGCTTCGGGCCGGCGTTCTTATCAGAGATTCTTGACGGCCCACAAAGCCGCCTGGAGCCGGTTGGGAACATCTATTTTTTTGAAGATATTGTATATATGGGTTTTTACGGTGTTGGGGCTGATATGAAGCTCCTCGGCAATCTGCTCGTTTTTCGACCCGGCGGAAACCAGGACGAGGATCTCCGTTTCCCGCGGGGTCAGGATGTTGGTTTTCATCAACGGAGGCGCCCGGTGGCCGTCGTTGCCCGCCCGCAGAAACGACTGGGTCAGCACTTCGCGTGAAACCCAGAGCTCCCCGTTGCACACCGCCTCGATGGCCCTGGGAAAAAGCTCGATGGCGTCTTCTGCGTAAAGAAACCCCCTGATCCCGAGCTTCAGGGCCGGCTCCTGGAGGGCGGACCCCGGTCTCAGGTTGAACAACAGCGTGTAAAACGATTGAAAGAGGCGGCTGTTGACCGCTTCCAGCTCCGGAAGGCACTGGGAGAGATCCTGGTCCCGGCAATCCCACAAAATGCATGCTTCGGGACGGGCCGGGTTTCCGGATGCAGCCGGAACCTCTTCCGACGATGAAAAAGAGAAGCAGGAAAAACCGCTATTCTGTTCTAGATACCGCGCCACGAGGCTGTTTTGAATCTTTCTGGGGCCTAAGATGTAGATCTGGGTATCCATTAGCAGAAATGTTCCTATTCTGGATCATGACCTCCGGCAACGCCGGGGATTGTTAGGTTTATTTTTCCGCAGTGATTTCGTGGAGCGAAACCGTTGCAAAATCGCGGCAGCGATTTTATTAAAATCGATACTCGATGCCGCAGGTATAGAGGTTTCGATCATAACTGAACAATTCGATGTTCGAGTCGGACTTGGTGTACGACCACTGCAGCACCAGATCGGTGTCTTTGTAAAACTCCCATGTCAACCCGGCCGTGGCCTGGTAAATATCGTCTGTCCGGGCCACGTATGTGTTCGGCACACCGGGCCTTGGCGCAGGAATCTTGGTCACGGAATGGATGTTGTCGTACGGTTCCAGTGAAAACTGGCCGGAGAGCTGCAGGCTCAGCTTGTCCACAATCGGATGGATGATGTTCAGGCTCATCCGGTACACCTGACGGTCGTAGTTGTCGCCGTCTGCATCGAAGTCTTTGTATTCGTACTTGAAGTTGGCAAAGCCGCCTTCCTTGTAGGTCCAGTACCAGCTTACGTACCCCTGGAGTCCTTCAGAGTCCCGGTCTTCCTCCGGCGACAGGGGAGTTCGGTCGTAATTTTCTTGATTATAGGCGGCGTATAGCTCCAACATGTGGCTGTTGCCGACCACCGTGCGCAGCAGTGGACCAGTGTTTATGGTTTCCAGATACAACTCGTCATCGCCGTCGTCGGCGACCATGACGTGGTTGTAAGTCACCGGCAGGTTCAGGGAAAAGCGGCCGAAGTTGTAGCCGGGAGACACACGAAAGCTGTTGATCATCGAATTGTATTCATCCCGGATTTCTTTTTCCTCGTAAAAGCTGCCCAAAAACGCATACTGGGCGTTGAACAGCCAAGGGCCTTTGAAAATCGGGACGTAGTCGAGCCGTAAAGACGTCCGCAGCAAACTGCTGCTTTCGTCGGTGGGTCCGAACACCACGTCGGCCACCCCCGGGTTGAGTACGACGTTGTCATCATATTGGGGAAAGACCCCGAGGGTCACCCGCAGCGGTTTTTCCAGCTCCATGCGTCGTTCTACGAGATCCTGGTACCTGCGGGCAAAACCGGCGAGATCGGTGGCCGGATCGATCTGGATGGCGGTCTGGAGCTTCTCTTTGGCTTTGTCCAGCTCCCGCTCCCGCATGTAGCACATGGCGATCTGGATCTCCGCAGACTGCCGAAAGGAGGGATCCAGGGCGATCGACCGTTCAAAAGAACGAATCGCCTCCTGATTTTCACCTTCCTGCTGAAGAATCAATCCTTCCAGAAAGGCGACCTTGGCCGGAAAAATCCCCTCTCTTTCGGCAACGGCGATCCAGCTCTTGGCCTCCTTGAGGCTCTTTTCGGTCTTTATCCGGTAGAGCACTTCGATGAGCTCCACCAGCGCCTCTTTAATCTTGGGCTCCAGGCTCAGAGAGTTGCGGAACTGGTCGGCCGCCTTTTGGTATTCGAAGAGCTGCTTGTAGGTCAGCCCCAGAAAAAAGGCTGCCGTGGAGGACTTTGGGTTTTGCCGACGGGCGTTTTCGAGGATTTCGGCCGCCTCCTCGTAGTTTTCCGCCTTGTACTGGTCAATCCCCTCTTTGGGGAAATCGCCTTCGGCCGCCCAGGCGGGGGCGGAGGCAAAGAAAAGCAAAAAAAGCAGCACCACAGTGATCGCCGGTATGGCTTTGGCCGTCTTCACATCCCCTCCTTCTGGTCAGCGATACACCGGTCTGCCCTGTTTCCAGGAAGCAGCCGTTTTTTGCTCACCCTTCGGTTATGATTGGCTGTAACGGGGTTCCATCATATTGTCCTGATTTGGAGGCGACAGATGTTCGCCGATCGGTGCTGTGTACTTTTTTAGGTAGGCATTCAGACTTGCTGTTTTTATCCATACCCGTGTCGAAAAGTCAATAAAAATAGAGCGCTTGGCAAAATGTCGTTCCGATAGAAACCCGTTTCGATTTCCCGGTAAACTGCCGATCCAGCCCCGCCGCTAGCTGCGAGGCGGTTAGTATGATCAACGGTGAAACTTTTAGGAGGTCGCCCTAATGGTCTGGGCCTGGGACCGGCTGCGCCCTTTCAGCGAACTATGATTGCGAAATACGGAATCTGGCGGGCAAAAAAATCCCAAGCACCAAATACCAAGTTCCAAACAAGCACCAAGCACCAAATCACAATATCCAAACAAGGACAAAAGCCTTTCTATGGTCTTGTTTGGAATTTGGAGTTTGGAATTTGGAATTTGTTTGGAATTTGGTGCTTGGGATTTGAAAATTTTCTTCTCTGTCGCATGTGCCTTCGATCCAAGTTTCACATAAGCCCCGCCGCTGGCCGCGATGCGATCAGTTTGATCAAAGGTGAAACTGTGCCATTTTGGCATAGTTTCATACGAGCGCCGCCGCTGACCGCCGGGACGGTCAGTTTGATCAATACTG
>CBFCZJ010000303.1:0-4930 GCA_965602445.1 uncultured Desulfobacterales bacterium
CATGACCAGCCAGGAAACCGACCTGTTCCTGAATCCGGTGCGCAGCGTGGAAACGGACGGGGAACGCGGATATCGGGTGACCTATGAAGACGCGTAGGGCATGGGGAATAAGCCAGATGTCAGATGTCGGATGTCAGTAGTCAGAAAAATAATAGATGCCTGAGGTCGGAGGACAGAGGTCAGAAAAATCGAAGTAAAAAAATGTTGTTTTTTGGTTGACATCTGACATCTGGTTTTTAGCATCCCAGCTTCCCGGCCTCCCAGCCTCCCAGCTTTTTCGCTTCAAGCATCCCAGCTTCCCAGCATCCTGGCTTCCCAGCTCAGCCGCTTATCAGCTTATCAGCTTAACAGCTTAACAGCGCCTATCCGGCTGACGGTCCTTTCGTCGGCACCCAGAAGCAAAGGGTCGCCCCCTGCCCCGGGGTGCTCTCTACCCAAATTCGGCCTTTGTGAAAATCGATGATCCGACGACAGATGGACAGTCCCAGACCCGTGCCCTGGGGCCGGCCCAGGGTTTTGGATCGGATCTGCCTGAACTCTTCGAAGATGCTTTGCCGGTCCTCGGGAGCGATGCCCGGACCATTGTCGGCCACATCGACCCTGAGCCCTCCTTTTTCCTTGCGGGCTTGGATATCGATCCTCCCCTGCCCTGGCTCGCAGAATTTGACCGCGTTGGAAATCAGGTTCACCAAGACCTGGACGAGCCGGTCACGGTCGCCCTCGATTTCCGGCAGCCCTTCGGCCAATCGGCTGGAAAGGACAATCTGCTTTTCTTCCAACAACTGACGGGTGGCCCCCACCGCCTCGGTGATCACCTCCCCGATGTCTACCCGGGACAGGTGCCAGTCCATACGGCCGGATTCAATCCGTTGAAAGTCGAGAACCTGAGTGATCAGCCGGGTGAGCCGTTGGCTTTCCCGGACGATGATCAGGGTAAACTCCTGATGCCGGTCCGGCCCGATGTCGGGATTTTCGTGCAGGATCTCTGCGATGGATCGAATCGAGGTCAGCGGCGTGCGCAGTTCATGGGTCACGGTGGACAAAAATTCGTCTTTTAAGCGGTCCAGCTCCTTGAGCCGCTCGTTGGCTGCCTGCAGCTCGGCCGTGGCCCTTTCAAGCTCCCGGCTGTAGGCGATCGCCTGCCGGGTTTCATCCAGGATGTCCATCACCTCTGCGATGCTCAAGGGGGCTTCTTTTTCGATCGACTCCACCATGACCCGGGCCGAGGCTGAACCGATGGCGCCGGCAAGCAGCTTCTCGGCATAATTGACCAACCCTGAATCGGCCGTAGGCGATTTTTCCCAGTCTATGCCATGCTCCACGCCGTATTGGGCAAGCGCCCGGTCGGCTTGGAACCTGCCCAAGAACCGTCGGAGCATGGAGCGCAGATCCGGCACCGGCGCCGTACCGCGCCAAACCGTCGACCGTTCGGATTCCGCCTGGCGGAAAACATCCACGAACAGCGCCGCCTGGGCGTGCTCGATGGCCGAAGGCCGGCTGAACATCGATATGCCGATGTAAAGCCCGGCATTGGCCAGCATGGACCAAAAAACAGCGTGCCCGATCCGGTCCAGTCCCTGAAGGCCGAACAGGGAAAAGGGCTTTAGCATCGCGATGCCGAACGGGCCTTCGGTGACAAAATCCGCGGGGAGAAATCCCACGTCGGCCAGAGACGGAAGCACAAGGGTGTATAGCCAGACGCTGAATCCGGCGAGGAGTCCGGCGATGGCGCCGGATCGGCTTCCGGCCCGCCAGAAGATGCCGCCGAGAATGGCCGGCGCGAACTGGGCCACAGCGGTAAACGAAACCAGGCCGATGGAGACAAGTGTGTAATGCTCGCCGATGAAGTGAAAGTAGGCATAGCCTAAAAGAAGCACCAGGATGATCCCGGCCCTGCGAATCGTCAGCAGCAGGGCGCTCAAGTCGCTTTGTTCGGTGAGACGAAGCATGGGAAGACGAAGCAGGATCGGCATCACAAGGTCGTTGCAGATCATGGTCGAAAGCGCGACGGTTTCCACGATGACCATTCCGGTGGATGCCGACATCCCCCCTATGAACGCGAACAGGGCCAGCTCCTGCTGGTGCCGGACCATGGGAAGCGTGAGCACGAAGGTGTCGGCATAGACGCTCTGTCCGGAGAAAATCATCACCCCGCCCAGGGCCACAGGGATGACGAAGATGTTGATGGCCAGAAGATAGAGCGGAAAAAGCCACAACGCCCGGTTCAGGTGGTCCTCGTTGACATTTTCCACCACCGCCACCTGGAACTGGCGCGGAAGAAAAAGGACCGCCATCATGGAAAGAAACACGGCCAGGGTCCAATTGACATAAGTTCCTTCGCCGCCTCCCAGAGTTAACCGGGAGTTCAGGGCGGGCATCCGTGCCGCCCTTCCGATCAGATCCCCGAAGCCGTCATAAATGCCGTAGGTGACGAAAATGCCCACGGCGAAAAACGCCGCCAGTTTAACCACCGACTCGAAGGCAATGGCCGCCACCAGTCCCTCGTGCCGCTCGGTGGCATCCAGGTGGCGGGTGCCGAAAAGCACCGCAAACAGGGCCAGGATCAGCGCCACATAAAAGGCCGTATCCGAAAACACCGGAAAGCCGGTCGAGACTCCCGGCATGGTAATATCCGGATATCCGCGAACGATCAGGTAGCTTGTGGAGACCGCCTTGAGCTGCAGCGCAATGTAAGGAACGATGCCCAGGGCTGCGATCACCGTGACCATGGCGGCCAGGGTGGTGCTTTTGCCGTAGCGGGAGGCGATAAAATCGGCGATGGAGGTGATGCGGTGAACCTTGCTGATCCGGATGATCTTGCGCAGAACCAGCCATCCTAAGGTCGCGGCCAGGGTGGGCCCGATATAGACGGGCAAAAAACCGAGGCCTGCGTCGGCTGCTCTGCCCACGCTGCCGTAGAAGGTCCAGGCGGTGCAGTAGACCGCCATAGAGAGCGCATAGATGTATGGATTGCTGATGATGCTTCTGCCGGCGTCGGCCCTGCGGTCTCCATAGTAGGCGATGGCAAAAAGGAGGCCCATGTAAAGAAAAGAAACGAACAGGATGGTGCCGGTTTCCAGCAAGGGTTACACCCCGTCAGTCTTTTGTCAACGCCTCGGACCGTTCATCCATCCCTTGTTCCCGGAGGCCGGATGGACGGCTTGCCGTCACCATGGCGGTAAGAAGAATCAGCAGGGCCCAGACGCCGAAAAGATAGAGATAGAGAATAGGGATGCCGGAAAGAAATATTTCCCGGTCAAAAAGAGAAAGAACCGGGTAGTTGAAAAGGACAACGCCCAGAAGGAAGATGCCGATCAAGCGGCGCGCTTTGGCGGCAAGGCTGGTCATCTGCTCTTCCTTTCCTCGGTATCTGGATTCGGAAAAGAGCCTTCAAAAAAATCGCGGCAGCGATTTTGTCAATGATTTCCGCAGCAGCCTTCTCCGCAGGCGCTCAGCTCGGCCATGGCCCGGATGACTTCACGGTTTTGCGCCGGCCGGACGGTCAACACCTTCACCTGGAAAAAAACGGGCTGATTTTTCATGGCAATGTCAGGGGCCAGGCGGCAAAGGTGTCCCATAAAGGGCGGCACTTCCTCGGGTTTCAGGGCAAAGGACGCCGCTTGACCGGGGGCTTTCCCATATAGTTCGGCCTCGAAAGGGGTCAGGCCGTCGGTTGCGAGGCCGAAGATGAATTCTTCATTCTTAGGGGATCCGGTGATATCCATCCGGTCCGGTGCTGTTCCTGCCTCGATGGCAATGCCAATTTTTTTCAGGCTGTCTGCGATGGGTGCGGGTTCGGACAACGTCTGATTTCTCCTTCTTCATCAGCTATGGCAAAGCCAGATGCCTTTGACCTGGCCCTGAGGACCAAGACTTCCAGACTGCATTAAATTATATAATAGTATACCCCATTGCCCCCCGGATGACAACCGCAGCAGCCTTCCGCCCTGAACGAAGGCCAAAAAAATGTTGAGATTCTGATGCGTTTATCCTATTATCCCCGGGATTGTCGCCACAGGAAGATCCGATTCCATGCCACCTTCTCGCTCTTGCATGCGGCCGACAGGAGACAGATATGCTCATTCGCTGTTACGGTGCGCGGGGCTCTATCCCGGTCTCCGGAAAACAATTCCTCAAGTACGGCGGCGATACCACCTGCCTGGAGATCCGCACGAAAAACGACGAGATCATCGTCGTGGACGCCGGTTCGGGCATCCGGCGGCTCGGCAATCGCCTCAAGGACGAGGGGCGTTTTGAATTTCATTTTTTGATGACCCATTCCCACTGGGATCATATTCTCGGCTTTCCCTTTTTCAAACCCCTCTACGACAAGCGGACGCTGATCCACCTGATGGGATGCCCTCTAGGCCAGGGAGACATCTACAAGCTGATCGACAAGTCGATGAGCGCGCCATTCTTTCCATTGACCTTGCAAGACTTGAAGGCCCACATCGAATACACCCCAGAGTGCCGGCCAGGAGCGGTCATCGACAGCATTGAAATTTCCAGCATCAATCTGAGCCATCCGAATCTGGGCTCCGGCTACAAGTTGGTGGAAGACGGGAAAAGCTTCGTCTTTCTCACCGACAACGAACTGGCCTACACCCACAGGGGCGGCTGCTCCTTCGAAGAATATGCCGAATTTTCCCGCGGTGCAGACCTGCTCATCCACGACGGAGAATACACGCCTGAACAGTACCGATTCACGAAAAGCTGGGGCCATTCCACCTACCTGGACGCCTCGAGCCTGGCCATCGCCGCCGAGGTAAAGCGTTTTGGTCTGTTTCATCACAACCAGGACCGGACCGACGAAGAGCAGGACGACATCGTGCGCGACTGCAGGGAGTTTCTCGAAACCAGAAACGCGGATATCGAGTGCTTCGCCCTCACCCAGGACTTCGAGATCGAGTTGTAATAAAATCGCAGCGGC
>CBFCZJ010000304.1:0-4927 GCA_965602445.1 uncultured Desulfobacterales bacterium
GGCGCCCCTACTCCGTTATCACCGGATCGCGAAGAAGCATGTCAATGGCGGCGCCGGCTGCGGCGGCCGCCTCGGGAAAAACCCAGTCCAGGCTCCGCACGTGACGCAGGTTGTCTGCCGTTCGCAGCACCAGCATGGCCAGGTTTCCCTCCTCGATTTCCGAAAGCTGCACCACCTGTTCCCAGGGCTGGCCGGCCGCCCAGGAAAAGAGCGTTACTGCCGGACGAAGGAAAAGGGGGCGAACCTCGAAGCCCCGTTCGATCATCAGATGCGCACAGGGACGGAGCTCCCGCTTGACCCGCAAAAACGCGGTGAGAAGCTTTTTGGGCACCTTTGCCTTTTCGATCCGGTCGTCTGCCTCCCGCTCGTGAACAAAAGCGCCGATGATGCCGGCCAAAAGCGCCGGATTCGTTCGGGGAAGCACGCCGCTTCGGAGCCCCTCGGCAATGAGCACCGGCTGGTCAACCCGAAGCTGGGAGGCCCAGCGGCCGTCTTCGGTGAGCATGTCGCTATCGTCCACGAACCCGGTTTCCTTCAAAAACCGAAGGTGACGGAGAAAATCGTTCCAAAGGGGACGGGGCGCCTGGGCCGGGCCGGTGCCCTTTTTCCGGGTGCGGTAGGTGGCAAACGATTTTGCCAGCAAATCTTCGATCTCCTCCGGCGCGTGGGACAGCAGCAGGTTCAGCACCATGGAAAAATTGATCCGGATCTGGCTGTCCACGTCCGTCGCCGGTGCACTGATCATCCGGGCCAGGTGGTGTAGATCCATGAACCGTCCGGGAATCGCCACCATAAAGCCGATGCGGTCCATTCCCCTGCGGCCGGCGCGTCCGGTCATCTGGTGAAATTCGGTGGCGGTCAGCGGCACGAACTCCCGTCCGTTGAACCGGTCCGAATTGAGCAGCAGTACGGTGCGGGCCGGAAAATTGACCCCTGCAGCCACCGTGGAGGTGGCAAACACAGCGTCGAGGAGCCCTTCGGTCATCAGCGATTCCAGCACCAGCTTCCAGGCGGGGAGCTGGCCGCTGTGGTGGGACCCAACGGCCAGGTGCTCCAGGGGCCAGCGATGGCGATGATGGCCGACATGGGGGCTGACGGAAAGCAGCTCGTCGATGCGCCGGCTCAAAAGCTGCCGGCGCGCTTCATCCTGAATCCGGTTGTCCCGGCAAAGCTCGATGGCCCGGTCGCAGTCGGCCCTGGACTTGAGAAAAAAAAGCGCAGGCAGCAGATGATACCGCCGCAGCACCCCCAGGATCTCGCCAAATGGCGGGAGCTGATTTCCGCGGGCCAGGGTGGGGCCCTTTTTGCTGTTTAAAAAGGCGCGTACTTTTTGGTGCAGCTTGGTTTTTTTTGCGGCTTCGCTGCCGGTGGTCAGGGGCAAAAGCGTGCCGGAGGGATGGAGAAACAGGGGATGAAGCGGCACCGGACGTCGGGTTTCTTCCACCACGACGCAGTTTCTTTCCCGAATGGAGGAGAGCCAGCCGGCGATCTGCCCGGCGTTTCCGATGGTGGCCGAAAGCAGCAGCAGCGGTACCCGGGCGGGAAGGTAGATCATCGTCTCTTCCCATACCACGCCGCGGTCCTCCTCTCCCAGGTAGTGGGCTTCGTCTAAAATGACAAAATCGGTGGACAGATCCAGCCCCTGGTGCATGGCATCATACAGCTGGTTCCGCAGGATTTCAGTGGTGCCCACGATGACCGGCGCATCTGGATTTTCTTTGCGATCTCCGGTCAGGATTCCGACCCGGGACGGGCCGAAAAGGGTGGAAAACTCCCGGTACTTCGCGTTGGACAGCGCCTTGAGCGGGGAGGCGTACCAGCATCGTTCGCCTGCGGCCAGCCGCCCGGCGATCACCTGCTCTGCGATCCACGTCTTGCCCGATCCGGTGGGTGCGGTGACCAGGCAGTCGTCGCGTCTGACCGCTTCCAGCGCCCGAAGCTGGTATTCATCCGGGGTGAAGGGCTTTTTCTTCGGCACGCCGATGCCGGAAAAGACCTTTTTCAACCGGCTGTCTGCGCCCGGACGGAGCCTGGCGGTGCCGGGGGACCTGCGATTCTTGGGTCTCGATCTATACGGGGCTTTTCGTCGGTGCATGATGGCGGATCAGACACAGGGCAGCCATTTTGGCTGCGCAGGTGAACTGGAAAAATCAGAACGCTTTCGCTGGTGGTTTCCCTGTTTCGACATTCAGCTCACCGGTGTTTGCGTGTTGAAGGCGGAAGGCATGCATCCAAGCGTCATGCCCGCCCCGGGCACAAGCCGAAGCGGGCATGATCATAAAACATGCCGATTTGCAAAGCTTCTTTTTTGCTCAGCGGCTCAGCAGCCAGCGGCTTAACGGCTTACCTCACCCTCCGGGTGCGGCGGGTGGTTGCTCAGGTGGCGCAAGGCGGGGCCGAGGCCTGCCCCCGGGCGATCCAGCCGAACAGTTTTGAGAAAAACCGCCCGATGGTGCGGAAGATTTTCATACCCACTTGATCCGGTATTTGGATTTTTTCTTTTCGGCGATTTCTCCGATGACGTATGCTTTTTCCTTCAGGCCGGCAAGCCGTTCCAGCACATCGTTTGCGGCGGATTCGGGAACCACGGCCACCAGTCCGATGCCGTTGTTGAAGGTTCTCATCATCTCTTTCTGGGAGACTTTTCCCGCGCCCTGCAGAAAGGAAAAGATCGGCTGGGAATCCCAGCTTCCTTTGTTCAACACCACCTGGCACGCCTGGGGGATGATCCGGACGATGTTCTCGGCGATCCCGCCGCCGGTGATGTGCGCCAGGCCCAGGATCGGCATGTCCTTGAGGAGGCCTTGGATGGTCTGCGAGTAGATCCGGGTCGGCTTGAGCAGTTCGCTGCCGAGGGTGGTGCCCAGCTCTTGCACGTGGCTGTCCACGTCGAGCTTGAGCAGTTCGAAGCAGATCTTGCGCACCAAAGAGTACCCGTTGCTGTGCAGACCGTTTGAGGCGATGCCGATGACCTTGTTGCCGACGTGAATCTCCGATCCGTCGACGATTTTGTCGTTGTCGACGAGGCCCACGGTAAAGCCGGCCAGGTCGTATTCCCCTTCCTGGTAGAAGCTGGGCATCTCCGCGGTTTCGCCGCCGATCAGGGCGCAGCGGGCCTGCTTGCAGCCGTCTCCGATTCCCTTGATGATGGCCGTTGCCACGGTCGTGTCGAGTTTTCCCATGGCCAGGTAGTCGAGAAAAAACAGCGGCTTTGCCCCCTGAACGGCGATGTCGTTGACGCACATGGCGACCAGGTCGATCCCGACCGTGTCGTGTTTGCCGGTCATGAAGGCGATTTTCAGCTTCGTTCCCACCCCGTCTGTGGAGCTGACCAGCACCGGGTGCTCCATGTGGGAAAGGTTCAAGGAATATAAGCCGCCGAAGCCGCCGATCTCCCCCATAACGCCGGATCGGGGCGTCGATTTGGCGATCTTCTTGATGCGCTGGACCAGCTCGTTTGCCTTGTCGATATCGACGCCGGAATCCGCGTAGGTAAGCCGGTTTGCCATGTCTCTCTCCTGTCAAAAGTCGCTGAAAGATATGGAAAAAAGTATGACGAATGCTTCGAAAAGTCAAAACAAAATTTTTGACATCCAACACATCGTATTGTAATGATACAAAAATTGTTTGCTCCACCACTGCCCGGGAATGCCTGCTTTTGCCGGTATGGTTGCCGGCTTTTCGGCGGCTTCCGGGTCAACCCCCATGACGATACAAAGAGGTCAGTCATGAAAAGCTTTGCCCGACTGGACAGACTTCCGCCCTATGTGTTTGCCACGGTCAACGAGCTCAAGATGAAGGAGCGAAGGGCGGGAAAGGATATCATCGACCTGGGAATGGGCAACCCGGACCTGGCCACCCCCGAACACATCGTCGAAAAGCTGGCCGAGGCGGCCCGCAAGCCCCAGAACCACCGTTATTCGGCTTCCATGGGAATCACCAAGCTGCGAAAGGCGATCTCCAGCTGGTACCGCCGGCGCTTCGACGTGGATATCGACCCGGACAACGAGGCCATTGTCACCATCGGGGTCAAAGAAGGGCTTTCGCACCTGGTGCTGGTGACCATCCGGCCCGGAGACGTGATTTTCACGCCCACCCCCACCTATCCGATTCACCCTTACTCGGCGATCATTTCCGGCGGAGACGTGCGGGGCATTCCCATGGGACCGGGCCAGGATTTTTTTGAAAACCTGGTTGCCGCCACCCGCCAGACCTGGCCCAAACCGAAGGTGCTGATTATCTGCTTTCCCCACAACCCGACCACCGAGGTGGTGGACCTGGCATTCTTCGAAAAGATCGTCGACTTTGCCCGGGAGCACGACATTCTGGTGGTTCACGACTTTGCCTATGCCGATCTGGTGTTCGACGGGTACAAGGCGCCGAGCTTCATGCAGGCCAAGGGCGCCAAGGAGGTGGGGGTCGAGTTTTTCTCCCTGTCGAAGAGCTACAGCATGGCCGGCTGGCGGGTGGGATTCTGCGTCGGCAACCGGGAAGTCGTCGGGGCCCTGCGGCGGATCAAGAGCTATCTCGACTACGGCATATTCCAGCCGATCCAGATCGCATCGATCATCGCCTTGAGCGGTGAAGACGAGGCCGACGATAAAAGCAACCTGACAGAGCCGCAGCCTTGCGTCCAGGAGATCGTCGAGACCTACCGGTCCCGGCGGGACACCTTGATCACCGGGCTCGACCGTGCCGGCTGGAAAATCGAACCGCCCAAGGCGACCATGTTCGTCTGGGCAAAGATCCCGGAGCAGTACCTGCCCATGGGGTCGGTGGAATTTTCCAAGTACATGATCCGGGAAGCCCAGGTGGCGGTCTCGCCGGGGCGGGGGTTCGGCGAGTACGGCGATGAGTTCGTGCGCTTTGCCCTCATCGAAAACCAGATGCGCATCAACCAGGCGGTGCGGGGGATTCGCAAGATCCT
>CBFCZJ010000305.1:0-4909 GCA_965602445.1 uncultured Desulfobacterales bacterium
GACTTGATCTGAGCCATTTTGCGATTGTCTTCGGAAAAAGCCCGCCAGGAATGCGGGCGGGGGTGAACCCCGCCCCTACCTGCGGGGTGGCGATGGCCTCGTAGGGGCGGGCTTTATGCCCGACCGGAAAGAGATCCGAAGAAATAATCGCTCAATTTAGGTTTGACTTTGTCGCGGAACGAGACCCAGTAATCAAATCGCACCAGCGATTTGATTACTCGAACTCCACCCGGCACTTGATCCCGGCACTGATCCGGTAATCCGGGTTGGGCAGCTCCAACCGGACGCCGAAGGTGCCGCTGGCCGCATCGACCACCCTGTCTACGACGCTGATCTTGGCCCGGTAGTTTCCGCCCACCGGCTCCTGTGGATACACCCGGGCCATTCCTCCTTCCTTTACGCTTCCCAGCTGCTCTACAGACAGGATCAACTCCACATTTAGCGGATGGATCTGAGCGATCTTCAATACAGGCTTGTCTTCGATATATTCTCCCGGGGCCATGTAGCGTTCCACCACCACACCGCTGATCGGGCTTCGAATCGTCCGCTGTTCCAGCGCTTCTGCCGCCCGGTTCATTTCCAGCTCGGCAATTCGCTGATTTTCGATGGCCTGCTGCAATTCGAGCTCCGCCAGAGATTTTTCTGTTCGGGCCTCATCCATCTTCTCGAAGGGAACGGCCTTGCTTTCGTAAAGCTGCTCGAATCTTTGCTGCTTCCGGGTGAGAAAGGCAAGCCGCTCCTGCTTGTGGCGGATATCCGCATCGAGCCGTGCTCTTTCCCGGGCCAGCGCCAGGGTGGCCTTTTCTACACCGGATTTCAGAGATGCCAGCACCTGCCCTTCTTTGATGGTGTCGCCCCGACCTACCTCGATTGACTCCAAAATCCCGGGCACGCTGCTGCCGACCTCGACGACTTCGTAAGGTTCCATCAGCCCGTCGACCGCAAGCGGCTCCGCCGCTGCGGCGGATAAAGTAAAGAGGCATATAAAGGCAGACAGGATGATGAAAAGCAATTGCTTCAGCCATTGCATAGGAATCATTCCTCCGATCATTTGTGAAATTCCAGTCGATTGCAGCATTCATTGAGGCAGTGAGGTAAACGGCAGAAACGCCGTTCACTGCATCGAGGAGGAATATGACATAAAATCACGCCGCTTCCCAGCCTCCCAGCGCTGCAAAGCAGCTGGCGCGGTAACGCGCCGTCAGCCTATTCGATTCGACCCGAAAACGCCAAAGAATCGCTGAGCTGTTCGTCATATCGAAGCAGTTCACGGCGGGCTCGGGAGTGCTGGCGCTCTGCTTCCCGCTGCGCCTTTTGAAACAGCCGCCGGCCCCACCGGCTTGGAAAACGCCCGCCGGACACGGAAAAAATGACGGACACCAATTTCCGCTTCCATGCAGGCAGGTGCTGCTGAGTCAGTTCATCTTCCAAAGAGACCATCGCCTCGAAGCTGCCCGGATCCCCCTGGCGGCCGGACCGGCCAAACAGCTGTCTGTCGATCCGTCCCGCATCATGGCGTTCGGTGGCGATCACGTGGAGCCCGCCCTGTTCCTTCACCCCCTGCCCCAGGATGATGTCCGTGCCGCGGCCGGCCATGTTGGTAGCCACGGTAATCTGGCCGGCTTCTCCGGCGCGCGCAATGATTTCTGCCTCCTCGGCGTTCTGCCGGGCATTGAGCACCCGGTGCGGAAGTCCGGCTTTTTCCAGGCAGGCGCTGAGCGCTTCTGATGCCTCAACCGAGCGTGTGCCGATCAGAACCGGCCGGCCGGCTTTATTCAGTTCCGCGGTGCGCCGGGTTACGGCCTCCCATTTTTCCTCGACGGTCGAAAATATACGGTCCGGCATCTGCGTCCGTTTCATCGGACGGTAGGTGGGCACGGTCACCACCTTGAGGTTGTACACGGACCAGAGCTCTCCGGCAACCTCCCGGGCGGTGCCTGTCATTCCGGCCAGTCCCAGGTAACGCCGGAAAAAGCGCTGATAGCTGATCCGCGCCCGTGTTTCCCGACGCTGGGTGACTTCGCAGTCTTCCTTTAACTCGATGAGCTGGTGAAGCCCCCGCTCCCAGGAACGATCCGACATCAGCCGACCGGTGTATTCGTCGATGATCTGAACCCGGTTGTCCTTGACCAAGTAATGCCGATCTTTGTGAAACAGGTACAGGGCCGTCAGGGCCTGTCGAACGATTTCCTCTCGCTGCTCCTCGTTCAGGCCAACGGCACTGTCCCGCCAATCCGCTCCTGCGATCCTGCGGCTTCCCGCATCCCGGATTTCGACTTTGCGCTCGCCTTCCAGCACGCGGAAATCGACGCCTGATTCGAGCCCCCGGGCGATTTCCAAGGCCATGGTGTAAATCTCCGGCCCCATGGCGTCCTGCTGGTCTGAGGAAATGATCAAAGGGGTGCGGGCCTCGTCGACCAGAACGCTGTCGGCCTCATCGACGATGGCAAAATGAAGCCCCCGCAGCACCAACTGGCCGACTCTGGAACCGTTTCCAAAGAGCCGCTCCACCTGCAGGCGCAGGGGGCCGGGCCGGTCCCACAATAAAAGCCGGTCTCGCAGGTAATCGAAGGCCAGCTCCTTGTTGGTGCAGTAGGTCACATCGCACGCGTAGGCGGCGCGACGCTCCGCATGCTGAAGGCCGTGTGCGACGCAGCCTACCGAAAGTCCCAGCAACTCGTATACCGGCCGCATCCACTCGGCATCCCGTCGAGCCAGGTAATCGTTGACGGTGATGATGTGAACCGGAATTCCGGCAAGCGCCAGGGTCGACGCCGCCAGGGTGGCTGTCAGGGTCTTTCCCTCCCCGGTTTCCATCTCCGCCACCCGTCCGTCTAAAAGAACAGCTCCGCCGATGAGCTGCACCTCCCGGTGCACCATACCTAGTAGCCGGCTGGCCGACTCCCGGACCAGAGCAAAGGATCGGGCAACCTGTTCCGGGGAAAGCTTCTTCCGGTGAAGCTCGAAGGAAAGCTCCCGTGCTGCCTGGGTCAAATCTGCATCGGCCATTTCCTGCAGGGGCTTTTGAGCAGCCGCTACGGCCTTTGGCAAAAGCCGATAACGCCGGGCACTGGGCCGGATCCATCGCGCAGCAATACTTCCCAGCGTCGCGACCGCTTTTTCCACGGCACCCGGGCGCTTCTCTTTTTGTTCCGGGTAGAATCGGTGGGCAAGCCCGGTTTGAATCGGCAGGTTGACCATCTTTAAATTGGAAATCTTCGGTCCCGCTCAGGCAAGCGGGATTCAAAATTCAAGGTTCAAGGTTCAAGGTAAAGAATTGGACAGGCAGCTTTTCGTGTCTCGCCCGCGAAGGCGGGCATGACTAAAAATTAATCAAAATAGTTTTGGCCGACACAACAGCCATGGCCTCCGGCAACGCCGGAGGCCATGAATGGAAAAGCATTGTTTATCTCCAGACTGTCGAATCGCCAAAGGGTCCTCGACAAAACCGAAGCGATGTTCTCATGATTTTTTTCATGTATTTCGCGGAACGCGACCATGTAACCAAATCACGCCAGTGATTTGATTACTATTGGATGGTCGCATCGACCTCTTCAGATGACTTGGCGGGCGGCTCGACCCCCTCCAGATTCTGAATGATCGACCAGATCACCGTGATCACGCCGTTTCGGACATTGGCAAACCGTTGCAGGAAATTATCCTTGGTCAGACCGTCCAGGTAGATACGCTGGGTGATCAGAACCGCCTGCATCGGTTCGGTGACTCCGACAAAATCCACGTTCATGGACAACAGCCGGAACCGAAGATCCCAGAGGATCTTTCGCCGTGTTTCTTGGGGAAGATTTTCGAACATCTTGCGATGTTCGTCGGCAAGGTTCACCCTCGCTTCCAGATGAATCATGTCCGGCCTGGCCTTGCTCTGACCGACCAGAATTCTTCTCTGGGCGGCATCTTCGGCTCGGACCAGCCAAGCCAGATCGGGATGGGACTGTTCGGAAATCTGCCAGCCTTCGCTCATCAGCCAGTTCTGCACCTGATCTCGCGTGTCGTCATTGCTCATAAAAAACCTCCCCGATGTTTTAGGATTTACCCAGACAACCCCGCAGCTTGCCGGCGGGGCTGTGCGTGAAGAATAGCTTGCAGTTTATATAAGCACTATAATCTGAAAAGTCACTAGTGTTATACCCCTAAAATCATAAAAAAACCGTTGTCATTTTGCGATCGGTTCCTGCAGCGCATTGAGCGTTAAATCTGGAGCCTGGAACTTTTATCCAGGAATTTTGATGGTTTCGCAAAAAGACCGAATTTCTCTTTTTTTGTCATTCCCGCGAAAGCGGGAATCCAGTAATTTCATGCATATCTGGATTCCCCCGGATCGAGTCCGGGGCAGGCTTATCAAGCCCGGAATGACGCTTTGCACATTTTTTATGATTTCATCAATTTTGAACCTTGAACCCTGAACCGAAAAAACTCCGGAGCCCCCATCCGAACAGCATTAAACAGCTACACATTGAACCGTTTCAAGAAAAGCTGCCGAAGCGTCCGGTACCATCGCCAGACCAACGGTTCTTCACCATGATCGAAGCGAATGTAAACGCGCCCGCCGATATAGGCATCGTCTGGAGCCTCGTCAGTCAGAGCGACATCGAAGAGAAAAATCTTTTGAAAGGCCTGCAAATTGAAAAGCTGCTTGGGATCCAAGGGAATCTTTCCACCGCCTTCCATGCTCAACGTTCTGCTGGGAAGCTGTTCGGTGGCCGCCGGCACCTCCCGGCGCAGTTCTGCAGAAAGATTACGATCGAGGCTTTCGGCCAGCCGCAGACTTATAGCGATGCCGCTTCCTGGAATAGGAATTTGCTTGCCCGCAGTGTTGATGATGCGGCGCAACTCGCTATCAGCTTCCAGGCCCTGAATACCGATCTCGTCATCGCGATGCCCGTAACGCAGT
>CBFCZJ010000306.1:0-4907 GCA_965602445.1 uncultured Desulfobacterales bacterium
TTGACCAATCCCCTATTTTTCCTTCAGCAGGGTGTGCTCGAGCCAGACAAAGAGCCCGATCATGATGAACGCACCGGGGGCGAGGAGCATCAGCCCCATGTCGGTGTATCCCCAATCGTAGAGAAACTGCGGCACCACCTGAAAGCCGAGCAGCTTTCCCGAACCCAGGAGCTCTCTGAAAAACGCCACGCCGATGAGCACCGACCCGTAGCCGATGCCGTTGGCCAGGCCGTCGACAAAAGAAGGCCAGGGCGGATTGGCCATGGCATAGGTCTCGGCCCGTCCCATGACGATGCAGTTGGTGATGATCAGCCCGACGAACACCGACAGCTGCTTGCTCACGTCGTACATGAAGGCCTTTAAAAACTCGTCGGCCAGAATCACGAGGGTGGCGATCACCGCCACTTCGGCGATGATCCGGATGTTGCGCGGGATCACCCGGCGCATCAGGGAAACGGCCAGGTTGGAGAAGGCGACCACGAAGGTCAGGGCGAGAAACATGACGATGGCGGTCTTGAGCTGAACCGTGACGGCCAGGGCCGAACAGATCCCCAGGATCAGCTTCGATATGGGGTTTTCGCGCCAGAGGGCGGCGGCGACGGCCTTGTAAGAGCCGCTTTTTTTGACCTTCGCCCAGGGCCGGGCGATCGCTGTTGCCATGCTCAGTTCTCCACTAAGTACCTGTTGGCATAATTATTGTGATCATTCTTTCAATATACGAGGCGCTGAGGCTGCAGAGGATGCACCGGGAGGATGCAGGAAAGCTTTCTCTGCGCCCTCTGCGGTGAGTATTCTTTACTTTTGTAAAATCGCGGCAGCGATTTTATTGGGGCAGCTTCGGGCTGTTTTTCCTGAACTGGATCGAAACCGGCTCGTAGTCAGCCAGGGTGTCGGCCAGTCCTTCGCTTAAAAACTTTCCGGTCATGGTGGCGCCGCTGATGCCGTCGACGTAGTGGGACCGCTTTTCCGCCGGCACCACTTCCTCCACATCCCCTTTGGCCACCGAAACCGAAACGAAATCGCCCGAACGGTCGACGATCTTCTTTCCGACGAAATTTTCCTGGAACCAATCCTTTTCGATTTCCCCCCCCAGCCCGGGGGTCTCCTGGTGCTGGTAGACGGTAAAACCGCGGATCGTGGACCCGTCCGCCTCCAAGGCCATGTATCCGTGAATCGGGCCCCACAGTCCCCGGGAGTCGATGGGAACGACGTAGGACGAAATCTTCCCGCCTTTTTCATAGACGTACAGCGGCAGGTCCGAAGCGCCCTGCTCCGATTCGGAAACGATCCGGCCGGCCGAGTCGACAAAGACCCGGCGGATCGTCTCCGCATAGAGCGTCTGGATGCGTTCGGCGGAGGGGCGCCCGTCTTCTTTCACGGCGCCGACGGCCATCAGGATGTTCTTTTGCCGGTCCACCTCCACGTTCCGCTCCTGGTATGTTTTCAGACCTGTGGCGGCCGCCGTCAACAACAGGCTGCAGACGAGGCAGAGCAGGCCGGCAAAAACAAAGGTCCGGGCGGCGTTAGACATTGGCAATCCTCCTTCGCAGGCGGAACTTCAGGACCACATGATCGAGCAGGGGGGCAAAGACGTTCATGAACAGAATCGCCAGCATGATCCCTTCCGGAAAGGCCGGGTTGAAGACCCGGATCAGAACGGTCAGCGCCCCGATGAGAAAGCCGTAGATCCACCGGGCCGGGTGCAGGTCCGGTGCGCTGACCGGGTCGGTGGTCATGAAGGCGATCCCAAAGGCGGTTCCGCCGATGAGCAGGTGGTAAAACGGATTCATGGTCATATAAGCCGAAGAGGCGTCGGAGGCCAGGAGGTTGAGCAGATACCCGGTGACCACGACGCCGAGGATGTCACCGAAAATGATCCGGTAGCTGGCGACACCGATGGCCATCAACACCAGGGCCCCGATCAGACATAAAAACGTCGACGACGCCCCGATGCTGTCCGGATAGAGCCCCAAGAAAAGCTTCCAAAGAGGAAATCCCGCTTCTGCCAGGGCCTCCTCCACCGCCCCGGCGGTCCTGGCTTCGAATGCCACCACCAGGGGGGTGGCCGCGCTGAACGCGTCCACGGCCGTCTCGCGGGCTCCGGAAAGCACCGTCCAGACCGCGTTGCCGGACATCTGCACCGGATAGGCGAAATAGAGAAAAGCCCGGCCGGTGAGGGCGGGATTCAAGAAATTCCGTCCCGTGCCGCCGAAGATCTCCTTTCCGATCACGACCCCGAAACTGATTCCCATGGCCGCCTGCCACAGAGGGGTCGTCGGCGGCAGGGTGAGCGGAAAGAGCATGGCCGTGACGAACACGCCTTCGCTGATTTCATGCCCCCGGATCCGGGCAAAGACGATCTCCCATCCGAAGCCGAACAGGTAGGAGACGATCACCAGGGGAATCACCGCCGCAAATCCGATCCAGAAGGACAACAGAAGATCCGGCGTTTTCCCCGCGGCAAGCTGCGACTGGTAGCCCGTGTTGTAGATGCCGAACACCAGAAGCGGCAGCAGCACGACCACCACCGAAGCCATGTACCGCTTGACGTCGAGACTGTCTCGGACATGGGGGGTTGTGGTGGTGGGCACGCCCGGCGCAAAAAATATGGTCTCGATCGATTCGTAAAAGGCGTACCAGCGCTGAAACCTGCCTCCTTTTTCGAACCGGGGCCGAAGGGCTTCGAAAAATCGTTGGATCGTTTTTTTCATGCCCCTTTCTCCCTGGCATAGGCCGCCTTGGCATGTCTCAGCGCCTCGGTCAGCTCAATCTTGGCCGGGCACACGTAGGAACAAAGGCCGCACTCCACGCAGTCGAGAAGGCCGTGTCCCAAAGCTTCTTCCACTTCCTCGGCAAGGATGGCCTTGTAAGTCATCTGGGGCAGAATATCGACAGGGCAGACATCGGCGCAGTGCATGCACGCGATGCAGGCCCGGCGTCCCCCCCGCCGGTTGCAGTCGTGGACGAGGGGTCCGGGATTGAACCGGGAAAGAAACAGCCGGGAATACGTCGGTTTGGCCCACCCGGGGCGGAAAAGAGAGAGAAACTCGGACGCCTCACCCTTCGGGACCACCGTCACGGACGTTTCGTAGAGGCCGAGGTGGGACCCGGGCGAACCGCTGTAGCCGGTAAAAACACCGCCGACGATGAACCGGGGGGATCCGCCTGTCCAATCGCCCCCGGCAAGGTGAGCCAGCGGGGCGCCGAGACGGGTCCGAAAATGGCGCCGGTCTTGCGCGGCGCTGCCGGCCACCACCACGGTGCGCTCCGTGGGGTAGGTTCCGGTCCCGAGCAGATGGGCGATCAGCAGCAGATCCTGGCCGGAAACGAACCATGCGTTGTTCTGGGCCGGTGAGGTCTTGATCCGGTACAACAGGGAGCCCGGATCGTCGGCCGGATAGGCGCCCGCCACCCGGTGGGTGACGAATCCGGAGAAGCGGTCTGCAGTCTGCGGATAGGCGCCGACAATGACCGGGGCTTCGCCGGCCAGACGGTGCATCACGGCCAGCCCGTAGCGAAGAAGATCGAGCCGGCCTTCCAGATAGACCCTTGCCGACGGATGAAAGGGCTCCTGCCGGTCCAAAGAGACGATGACCGCCGGCGGTTCCCGATCCGGCCCGGCGATGTCGCGAACCGGCAGCTCCCGGATCAAGGGCCACAGCCCGCCGTCTTGCAGAAGGGCGACCAGTTCGGCACGGTCGATGTGGCTCAGGGCGTCTTGGTCGACGGACGGGAAGGTCTCAAAGACCTCGACCTCGTCTCTTTCGATGACGATCTGTTCGATGACCCGACGGGGACCATATTGAATGTCTTTCACCACGCCGCCCGCTGGAGAACAAAATTTCAGGTCGGGGTTGCGTTTGTCCACATACAGCAGGGACCCGACGTTGACGCTGTCACCTTCGGCCACCGAAAGCTTCGGCTTGACGAACGGCACCCGTTCGGGCAGTGCGGCCAAAGTGGCCGGGGGCTCGAGCGCTTTCAACTCTTCAGAGGGTGCCCCCGCTAGGTTCAGGCGATATCCCTTTCGAATCCGAATCGTATTCATAGTGATAAAATCGCGTCTCCCCGTCGCAGCATGCGACCCTGTGATAAAATCGCGAAGCGATTTTATCACTTATGCCATTTTCGTTCCAGTCCCAACGACAGTCCGTGCATTCGCCGGCCGCCAATCGGGCACGGGCCGGGCAGCCTGCGGTGCACAATGCTCTGCCCCGTTTCGGGCTCCGGATTGCACGGCAGGCGTCTCGGATCGAAAGAAAATGAGACAGAGTGTCTCACGAAAAACCGACCCGGCACTGTCCCCTACCCGATCCCTTTGGGTCTGTTTGCTTTCCAACGGTTCGGTATTACAATCAAATCAGTGCCTACATCAAATCGCTGCAAAGATGGCACGGTTGTTGAAAATTTCCAAGGACGATGAGAATGCCGGATGAACACAATAGAAGCCATCTCACAAATCGGCTGCAGGAGAACGCGATGATGCAAATTACCGATATCCAGAAAAATAGAGCGCTTGTCAATGCCATTGACTGGGATATGACCCCTGAAGAAGCTGTCCGCCTTTACCTGGAGTGGGGGAACAACTGGGCGCGGGGAAACTACGTGATCCGCTCCAAATCGGATGTCACCCATTATTTTGTCGTCGACACCTGGGAGGCAAAGCCGCGGCTTTTCCTGGTTCGGAGAAATTCGGAAGACTGTGAGGAACTAGCCGAGATCGATCTCCCCCGCCAGATGCGGCATCGGTTCCTCGACGCGGTCGGCCGCCATCGGGGCGTCTACGCCATCAACGGCGAAATCCGCGACTGGCTCATGTCCCAACTGGACGCCTAACCGCTGCATGCCGACGCGCCGAGACACGTTCTGAAACGGTTTGCATTGCAGATGATAACCTGATAATTTTC
>CBFCZJ010000307.1:0-4901 GCA_965602445.1 uncultured Desulfobacterales bacterium
GGCCGGCTGGAGAGCTGATATCCATCGGCCTCCGGCGGTCCAATGCTGGAGGTTTTTGGATAAGCGCTTTTCGGATTTTACCCCGTTCAGAAATAAGTACAGACGCGATGGCGCAAAAACCCCTTGCCTCTTTGGATCCGAAACGTTATAGCCTTTCCCGATCTTCCTGGTACCGCTCATCACCGGCGGTGAAAAGGGAATGCGGTGAAAATCCGCAGCGTTGGACCGGCGCTGTAAGCGGAAACCAAAGCCGCTGAATGCCACTGCCCCCCGGGGGGGGTGGGAAGGCGCGGCCGAGGGCCTGATCCGCGAGCCAGAAGACCTGCCGGGAAGACTCCATCGGTTAGGCCGTCCACTATAGCCGTGCTGCACGGGCCATGGGCCATGCAGCACGGCTTTTTTTATTGGCCCCAATTTCTCGTCAGTAAAAAAGGAAAGGAAGGACAGAAATGAAATTGCTCCAGCGCACCCTTGAACGGATCACCTCCCCAGATTCTGAAACCTACGCGCGCGCCTTAAAGCGGCTTGGCAACCAGGCCCGGCCGGCCGGCAGCCTCGGGCGGCTGGAGGAGGTTTCCGCACGGCTGGCGTCCATCTTCGGCACACTCGATGTCCGATTAAATGAAAAGGTGGTGGTCACCTGCGCAGGCGACCACGGCATCTGCCAAGAGGGGGTGAGCCTGTTTCCACAGGATGTGACGCCCCAGATGGTCTACAATTTCGTTTCCGGCGGGGCCTCGATCAACGTTTTGGCCCGTCATGCCGGGGCCAGGGTGGTAGTCGCCGATCTGGGCGTCGCCGCTGATTTTCCCCCGACCCTGCCGATCTTCCACAAGAAAATCCGAAAGGGAACCGACAACTTCGCCCGGGGGCCGGCCATGTCCCGAAGCGAGGCGGTGCAAAGCGTCGAGGGCGGCATCGACATCGTCGAGGCCCTGCTGGTGCAAGGGCCGGTGCACCTGCTGGGAACCGGTGACATGGGCATCGGGAACACCTCTCCTTCTGCGGCCATCGCATCGGTGTATTCGGGAAAAAGCGTCGACGAAGTGGCCGGCCGCGGCACCGGAGTCGACGACGAGGGCCTTGCGCGAAAAATCGCCGCCATCGAGCAGGGCCTTTCCATTAACCGCCCGGACCCTGCCGATCCCCTGGACGTCCTGGCCAAGGTGGGGGGATTTGAAATCGGCGGTCTGGCCGGTCTTGTCATCGGGGCTGCGTCCCACCGGATTCCAGTGGTCTGCGACGGGCTGATCTCCACCGCCGGCGCCCTGATCGCCTGCAAAATCGCCCCCAACGCTCGGGACTACCTGTTCGCCAGCCATTGCTCGGTCGAAGCCGGCCACCGCCCGATCCTGGAGCACCTGGCGCTGTCGCCCCTGTTCGACCTCGGCCTCCGGCTCGGAGAAGGAACCGGCGCGGCGCTGGCCATGGAGCTTTTAGATGCCGCCACCCGTATCCTGGCCGAAATCCGGACCTTCGAAGAAGCCGCAGTGGGTCGTTCAAACGGAACCATTTGAACGGCCCACCGCGGCTTTGGGTGAATATTTCCAGTTTATTTTGACACCCTCTGCCGCTGCCGTGTAATATGTTCATATAGATGAGCCGCTCATGATCCTGTCCGATCTCCTCGGTTGCAACGGGGAGAGGGGCGTTGAAATGGTTCATCCCTTTTTGGCAGAAGGCAAAATTATTGTAACCTCGCGCCGGCGATTTTACGGGGAGTGTGCCGATGAAACGAAAAATACTTGTGGCCGTGGACGATTCTTTTCACTCCAAGCGCTGCATCCGCTACCTGGTATCCATGGCAGGCGTCTTGCCTTCGCTGAACTTCACGCTGGTCCACGTCCAGCCGAGTATATCCCAGTTTTTGCTCGACGACGCCAAGCGCAGCATGAAGGCCAAGGTGGAGCTAAAAAAAATCCAGCGCCGAAACCGGGAGGCCGCCGAGGAGTTGTTGACCGGAATTCAGACGCAGATGGCAAAAAGCGGGATCGACGCCGGCCGGATTCAGACCCAGACCCTGGCCAAAAACCTCGGCGTTGCAAAAGACATCATCGAACTGGCCCAGGAGGGGCGCTACGACGCCATCGCCGCCGGCCGAAGGGGGCTGACCGGGATGCAGGAACTGTTTTTGGGAAGTCTGACGGCCAAGCTTGTGGAGCATTCGGCCGTGATTCCAGTGTGGATCATCGACGGCGAGGTGCCAAACCCCCGAATCCTGCTGGCCGTCGATGGCTCCGAAAGCGCCTTCCGGGCGCTGGACCATGTCTGTTTCATGATCGGAGACCATCCCGAGACCCGGCTCACCCTGTTCCACGTGGTTCCGCGACTGGGGGATTACTGCAGCATCGACTTTTCCCAACCGGATCTGGAGATGGAAAGCTTCATCGTCGAGGGCGACAAGCGCTGCCTTAGCGACTTTTACGCCCATGCGATGAAAACGTGCCACAGCGCCGGAATCGAAAAAGAACGAATCGAAGTCAAGGAAAGCAAACGGAAAGTGGGCGTGGGAAAAGCGATCGTGGAAGAAGCCCGCAAGGGAGGCTATGGAACGGTGGTCATCGGACGGCGCGGTTCGGGCCGGGCTTTTTTCATGGGAAGCGTATCCCGCTACGTGCTGGGCAAATCTTCCAACCGCGCCGTCTGGCTCATTCCCTGATCCGTATCAGCGGCCTGAACGCTGCCACCGGCAAACAGGCCGACCGGCTGCCGGCTAAACGATGTAATTGAACAACGCCACCAAAACAACGTTGATGATCACGGCCTCCGGCCCCCGCACCGGCCAAACCCCGGGGTCCCCCTCTCGGGCCTTGCTCGGCCGATCCAAGGCCATGAACAGGGGACCGAACAGGCCGGCAAACATGCTCACGGCCGCCCCCCGGCTGGGATAATCCTTTTTTGCCACCGCCACGATTCCTCCGACGATCATCGCCGCCAGCGTATAGACGATGGTGATGTACATGCTCAGATATTCCGTAGTGCCTGATCCCATCTTTCCTCCGTAGGGTCTCATTTCCACCGGTAAGACCATGAAATCGCACCGTCGATTTATGCGCTTTCGACCATGCTCAGAACAATTCTCAGGGCCGTATCCAGATCGATCCGGCTCATGTTCAACACCAAATGGTAAAGTCCGGGGCTGTCGTAGTCTTCCTTGCCGATTCGGCGGTATAGGCTGAGCCTGCGGTGATCCTCCGCCCGAACCACGCTTTCCGCCTTGTTCCGGGGAAGATCATAATGCTTCATGATGAATCGGACCCGGTTTTCGTATTCGTCGATGAGCAAAATGTGGTAGGCATCCGGGTGATCGTTGAGAATGTACTGGCTGCCCCGACCCAGGATCACCACATCGCCCTCTTCGCCGATCTGGGAGATGATGACCACCAGATAGTCGAGGTAGATCTTCTCGTCGATATATCCGCGCTCGTTCTTGAGCACCCTGTCCACCAGGTTTCGGGCCACGAGGCGATTGATGGCCCGGGAAAGCCGCGTACCCGCCTCCTTTTCCACGGATTCCACCCACATGGGAGAGACGTTGGCGGCTTCGGCGATCATCTCGATCACTTCGTTGTCGGCAAAAGTGTATTGGAGCTTTTCGCCGATCATGCGCCCCAGGGTCCGCCCCCCGGCGCCGAACTGCCTGGAAATGGTGATCACCGCCATCGGTGCCTCCTGTTCTGTGGTCCGGCCTTGCGGCCGGCTCGATTGAGGTTACGATTTTTCCGGTGGAACCAGCATCGTGGGATACACCGATTTTTCCGCAATGGCGCGTGGGACGCTGCCGATCCATCGCTCTGCCCAGGCCGCCTTGGCCGAAGATCCTGCAACGATCAGCGTCGCCTTGCAGTCCCGGGCGGCCCGTTCGATTTGCTCGAAGGGCTGCCCCACGTACACGTGGGCACGTGCGCGGATGCCGACCGATTCCAGCTCTTCACAGATCTGTTCAAGTCCCTGGCGAGCTTCCTTCCTGGATTTCTGGATGCTCATGGAAGAGTCGCCTTTGAGCGCTTTTTCATCGACCACGGTCAGCAGGTGAATTTCTTCGACCGCCCCGTTGAGGCCCTTGAGATACTGAACGGCCCGAAGGCTGCCCGCCGAGTTGTCCACGGCCAACAGCGGCCGCTCGAAGGGGTGCTCCAGGGCCGTGTTGTTTTCCGGAATCGGCTTGTAGACCAACACCGGAATCGACGCCCGGCGGATGATCTCGGTGACGTCGGACCCGGAATAAAACTGCTCGAGCATCGGCTTGTGGCTCTTTCCGATCACGATCAGGTCGGCCTCCTCTTTTTTCGCCGCGTCGATGACCTGGGACACCAGGGTGCCGACCACGATGTAGACGCCGACTTCCATCCCCTGTTCGAAAAGGGTTTCGGCCCAGTCGATGAACCGAATGTTGGCCCGCTCCCGGAGCCGGACCGCTTCGGTCTTCTGGTAGCCGGTCCCCCGGCGCATCGCCACCTTGTCCCTTTCGATCACGTTGACAAAGACGACGTGGTTCAGCGCGGCCTTGCGCAAACTCAACAGGGCCTGCAGTGCATCGAAGCCGAGCTCCTCGAACTTGGTGACGAACAGCAGCTTTTGAATATCCATGAATTAAGCTCGCTTTGGGAATATTACCCCAGGATTTTTTGAATGGTCCGGGCCAGCTCCTCGGCCTCCACGGGTTTTTCCAGGTAATATTCGGGCTCGGGAACCGGGTCGCCGCCGAACTCGGTCAGGGCTTTTTGCGAACGGAGAAACGATTTTTCAGCGATGCCGGACAGTATCACCACCGGCAGATCCCGGAGTTTTTTGTCGGTTTTGAGCTCCCGGTAGAGGCGGACACCGCTTTCCCGGGGCATCAACACGTCGAGAATGACAAGATCCGGCCGGTCTTCTTTGATCATCTGTTTTCCCTCTTC
>CBFCZJ010000308.1:0-4897 GCA_965602445.1 uncultured Desulfobacterales bacterium
TCGGAAGCTGGGCAACTGTTTGAGCCAGTTAGGCCGCGTTAAGACGGCCGCAGCGAAAACACCTGCATTACTGTGGCCATCTCCCGCTCCTGGTACACTTCCACCAACTATTTCCCACGAAATACACTATTTTAGCACGGCCCCTTCGTCCGCCGACGACACCATCTTCGCATACCGGGCCAGGTAGCCTTCCTTGATCTTCGGCGCAGGCAAAGTCCATTCGGCAAGCCGCCGCTGGATCTCTTCTTCGGAAACCTTCAGTTCGATCGTTTTGCCGGCAATGTCGATGGCGATCCGGTCTCCCTCGCGCACCGCGGCGATGGGGCCTTTTTGTGCGGCCTCCGGCGATACGTGGCCGATGCAAGCTCCCCGGGTGCCGCCGGAAAACCGGCCGTCGGTGATCAGGGCCACGTCGGCGTCCAGGCCCATTCCGGCAATGGCCGATGTCGGGGTGAGCATCTCGCGCATTCCCGGCCCGCCCCTGGGGCCTTCGTAGCGGATCACGACCACGTCCCCTTTTTTGATTCTTCCCTCCATGATGGCTTCGGTGGCGGCCTCCTCGGCGTCGAACACCCGTGCGGGTCCTTCGTGCTTGAGCATCCGGTCCACCACGGCGGACTGTTTCACCACGCAGCCCCTCGGGGCCAGGTTGCCGAACAGCGCCGCCAGCCCGCCCTGGGCGTGGTAGGGATCCTCGGTGCTCCGGATGACCTCCGGATCCCGGACGGCGGCGATGGACATCAGCTCGGCAACGGTTCTGTTCGATACGGTGACACAGTCCGTCCGGATGCGTCCGATCGCCGCCAGGCGGCTCATGACCGCGTAGATGCCGCCGGCCCGGTTCAGGTCCTGGAGGTGGTGGGGGCCCCCCGGGCTCAATGAGCACAGGTGCGGCGTTTTTTCGCTGATCCGGTTGATCTTGTCCAGGTTCAGGGTGATGCCGGCCTCGGCGGCAATGGCCGCCAGGTGCAGCACCGTGTTGGTGGAGCACCCCAGGGCCATGTCGACGGTCAGCGCATTTTCGAAGGCTTTTTCGGTCATCACCTGTCGGGCGGTGAGCCCGGCTTCGACCAGTTTGACCGCCTGCATCCCGGATTCCTTTGCCAGGCGGATTCTGGCCGACATCACCGCCGGGATCGTGCCGTTTCCGGGAAGGGCCAGGCCGACGGCCTCGGTGAGACAGTTCATGGAGTTTGCAGTGAACATGCCGGCACAGGAGCCGCAGGTGGGGCAGGCGGCGTTTTCCATTTCGGCCAGTGCCTCTTCGCTCATTTTACCGGACCGGACCGCGCCGACGGCCTCGAACACCGTAATCAGGTCCACCTTTTCCCCGGGAGCGCCGCCGGGCCGCTCGCCGGCGAGCATGGGGCCGCCGCTGACAACGACGGTCGGAAGATCGAGGCGGGCGGCGGCCATGAGCATTCCCGGCACGATCTTGTCGCAGTTGGGCACCAAAACCAGGCCGTCCAGGGCATGGGCATGGGCCATGACTTCCACCGAGTCGGCGATCAGTTCCCGGCTGGCCAGGGAGTATTTCATTCCGATGTGGTTCATGGCCAGTCCGTCGCACACCCCGATGGTGCCGAACTCCACGGGGGTTCCGCCGGCCATGTAGATGCCGGTCTTGACCGCGTCTGCGATTTTGTCCAAATGGACGTGGCCGGGGATGGCGGTGTTGACCGAATTGGCCACCCCGATCATCGGACGCCGGATTTCTTCATCGGTGTAGCCGATGGCCTTGAGCAGGCTGCGGTGAGGCGCTCGTTCGATTCCCTTCTTCATCCGGTCGCTGCGCATGGGTGGTCTCCGTTCAAAACTACAGGTTCAAGATTCAAGGTTCCAGGTTCGTAGATTTTTTTCGACTCTCTTTTATCCGCTTCTTATTTTCCTGCGGCGAAGCCGCCTTGATTATTGCGCAGCGCGCATTAAAAAAAAAACCGTTATCAGCGGAGCTGATAACGGTTTTTTTTGCAGTATGCTTGCTTACATCAGGCCATTATCAACCCCCGGTCCCCGTAGCCGTTGATGAGGACGACTACGAGGAGAAGAATAACGATAATAAGGTCGAAAATGGCGATTGCGTGCTTCATGGGTGTTTCACGTTCCTTTTCCCCCGCCTATATCGGCAAAAAAAAGGAGTGTCAAGGGAAAAGCGGCCGCGCCGCTTTTCCGCTGGGAAGCATGGCGCTGCGCGCCGCTGGGAGGCACGCGCCTGCGGCGCTGCTGGGAAGCTGGGAGGCTGGGAAGCCAGGAAGCCAAAAGAAAGAGCTAAAATCATTTTATATCCTTTCTCTTCAGGCTTTATAGCCTCCGAGCGTCCAAGCATTCCAGCCTCCAAGCATTCCAGCTTCCCAGCTTCCCAGCCTCCCAGCCTTCTCGCCTCCCAGCCTTCTGTTTTAAAATTCTAAATTCTCAATTCTAATTTCTAAATCGTACTTGCTTATCGGCTCTATTCTTTATAATTGCACCCCTTGTTGAGGCACTTCAAAAAGGTGCCCTCTTTTTTGGTGGTCTTTTCCACCAGGAACGCGGCGCCGCACTGGGGGCAGGGGCGGGGGACGGGCTTGTCCCACAAGGCGTAGTCGCATTCGGGAAACCGGTCGCATCCGTAAAAGACTTTTCCCCGCTTGGAGCGTTTTTCCACGATCTGTCCGGTGCATCCTTCCACCGGGCAGGCCACGCCGGTCTGGCGGTTCGGATCGTTGCCCCCGGCCGACCGGGTGTTTTTGCACTCCGGATACCCGCTGCAGGCCAGAAAGGAGCCGTACTTTCCCTGTTTTAGAATCATGGGCCGGCCGCATTTTTCGCAGGTCTCGTCGGTCGGCTCGTCTTCGGCCGGCTCCACCGCTTCGATTTCCCCTTTTTCAGTGCGGACATAGTCCCGGGAGTACTGGCAGTCCGGATACCCGCTGCAGGCCAGGAAATGGCCGTTTTTGCCCATCTTGATGCGCAGCTCCTTGCCGCACTTCGGGCACGACAGGCCGGTAGGCAGCCCGACGCCCTTGACGCTGGTCATTCCTTCGACGGCTTCTTCCAGTTTTTTTTCAAAGGAGGCGTAAAACCGGTTCAGCACCTCCAGGGCTTCTGCTTCGTTTGCTTCGATCCGGTCCAGGTCGTTTTCCATCCGGGCGGTAAATTCCACATCGAAGATGTCCGGAAAGCTGGCCACCACCAGGTCGTTGACGATAAAGCCCAGCTCACTGGGACGAAAATAGCCCTTGATCAGGTCCACGTACCCCTTGTCGCGGATCGTGGACAGGATGGCGGCGTAAGTGCTCGGCCGCCCGATACCGTTTTCTTCCAGCTCCTTTACCAGGGAGGCCTCGGAAAACCGCGGCGGCGGTTGGGTAAAATGCTGCTGGGGAAGAAGCTTTTGGAGTTTGAGCTCGCTTTTTTCCGCCAGCTCCGGAAGGCCGTTCTTTTTTTCCTCTCCGTTTCCCGGCTCCGTCCACTGGTACAGTGCCATGAATCCGCGGAAGGTGACCACAGAACCGGTCGCGGTGAACTGGTACGGCCCGGCCTGGATGGAAACCGTGTTCTGGTCGATGAGGGCCGGCTTCATCTGCGAGGCGACGAACCGCTGCCAGATCAGGCGGTACAGCGCCGCCTGATCGGCCGAAAGATGCGGTTCGACCTTTTCGGGGGTGTTGAAGACCGAAGTGGGGCGGATCGCTTCGTGAGCGTCCTGGGACTTGTTCTTGTTCTTGAAAAACCGGGGCTTTTGTTCGGCGTAGTCCGCGCCCAGGGTTTCCCGTACGAACTTGAGGGCTTCGTCTGCCGCCTCTGCGGCAATCCGCGTCGAGTCGGTTCGCATGTAGGTGATCAGGCCGACGGGCTCCCCCGGTCCCAAATCGACCCCCTCGTAAAGCTGCTGGGCGATGGTCATGGTTTTTTTGGCCGAAAACCGCAGCCTGTGGATGGAATCCTGCTGGAGCTTGCTGGTGGTAAACGGCGGCAGCGGGTTTCTGCGCCGGGTCTTTTTAAGGACCTTGTCGACGATGAACGGCCTGCCGTCCAGGTCGGAAAGGATCCGGTCCGCGGCCTCCTGGTTTTCGATGCGAAGCTTTTTGCCTTCCTTTCGAACGAGCTTCGCCTCGAAGGCAGGGGGCTCCGGACCCTCCAGATGGGCGGTGATCGACCAGTATTCTTCGGCTTCGAACGCCTGGATCGCCCGTTCCCGTTCGCAGATGATCCGCACCGCCACCGATTGGACCCGGCCGGCCGAAAGCCCGCTTTTGACCTTCCGCCAAAGCAGGGGCGAAATCTGGTAGCCGACCAGGCGGTCGAGAATGCGCCGCGCCTGTTGGGCTTCGAACTTGTTTTGATCGAGATCGGTGGGGGATTGAATCGCCTGACGAATGGCGTTTTTGGTCAGCTCGTGGAAGAGAACCCGGTGAAACCGCCGCCCTTTTTTCTTGAGCACTTCGGAGGTATGCCAGGCGATGGCTTCGCCCTCACGGTCCGGGTCCGGCGCCAGGTAAATGTCTTCGGCGTCTCCGGCGGCGCGCTTCAGTGACGTGATCACCTTCTGTTTGCCGGAAATGGTCCGGTAGTTCGGCTTGAAGCCGTTTTCGATATCGATGCCGATTTCCTTGGGCGGCAGGTCCTTGATGTGCCCCATGGTAGCGGCCACGTCGAAGTCGGCCCCGAGATATTTTTTGATGGTCCGCACCTTGGTCGGCGACTCGACCACAACAAGAGGTTTTGCGCTCACAGAGTTCTCCGGGTTTTTAATTAGACAGCTATTGAATACGAAGAGGACAGATGACAGAGGACAGATGACAGAAAAAGGGGAAAACGCTCGATTGCGCTGTCCTCTGTCGTCTGTCGTCTGTCATCTTGTTTTCTGACCTCTGACCTCTGACATCCGACATCTGTCTTTTTTCTGACCTCTGAC
>CBFCZJ010000309.1:0-4895 GCA_965602445.1 uncultured Desulfobacterales bacterium
AACGATCCGGATGCGGCAACGCAAAAGGCCAAGGACCTGGTCCGCATGGCGGTGGTCAAAGCCGCCCTGCTGCGTCCTCTCGACGAAGATCAGCTCCCGCTTACCCGGACGGCGCTGGTGGTGGGCGGCGGGATCGCCGGAATGACGGCGGCGTTGTCCCTGGCAGAACAGGGCTACCCCGTCGATCTGGTGGAACGGTCGGACCGCTTGGGCGGCCACGGCCGCCGGCTGCTGGAGACCACCGCCGGTGAACCGATGGCCCCCTTCGTGGAAGGCCTTGCCGAACGCGTGGCGAATCACCCGGACATCTGTGTCCATCTGGAGTCTTCCGTAACGGCGGTGGAAGGGTTTGTCGGCAATTTCAGCACCACCGTCGCCTCTGCAGAGGGTGCTGCCGCCATCGAGCATGGCGTGGCTGTTCTGGCCACCGGGGCAGCGGAATATCGACCCACAGAATACCTGTACGGGGAGCATCCGGCGGTGGTCACCAGCCTGGAGCTGGACGATCTGATCGCCGGTGAAAGCGGGAAGGTTTCATCGGCCGGCGATGTCCTGTTTATCCAGTGCGTCGGCTCCAGGGACGATGAGCGGCCCTACTGCTCCAAGGTCTGCTGCACCCACTCGATCCAAAACGCTCTGAAGATCAAGAAACACAACCCCGAGGCCAATGTCTTTGTCCTCTATCGGGACATCCGGACCTACGGGCAGAGGGAAACGCTGTATAACCAGGCCCGGAAGGCAGGCGTGCACTTCTTCCGATATTCGTTGGCAAACAAGCCGAACGTTTCGGCAAACGGCAAAAAGGTCCGCGTCGAATTTACCGATCCGCTGCTGGACCGGCGGTTTTTCGTCGATGCGGATCTGCTGTGCCTGGCGTCGGCCATCGTACCCCGCCGGAATGAAGACCTGGCGCAGATGTTCAAGGTGCCGACAGACGCTGACGGCTGGCTGCTCGAGGCCCATCAGAAACTGCGGCCCGTGGATGTGGCAACCGACGGCGTGTTTCTCTGCGGCATGGCCCACTATCCCAAACCGGTGGAGGAAAGCATCGCCCAGGCAAAAGCGGCAGCGGCCCGGGCCGCCACGTACCTTTCCATGGAGACCATCTCCGTGGGAGGCATCGTGTCGGTCATCGACGAAAGGGACTGCACCGGCTGCGGGGCGTGCGTGGCGGTCTGTCCCTACAGCGCCATTACCATGGATCAGAGCCGGAAAACGGCCGTGGTCAACCCCGCTTTGTGCAAAGGCTGCGGGGCCTGTGCCGCAGCCTGCCCTTCCGAGGCCCCGAAGCTGATGGGCTATACCCATGCCCAGCTCTATGCGCAGATCAAAGGAGCTTTAGCGGCATGACCGGCTCAGGAATGGAGAGACCATGAACACCGATGCGTTCGAACCGAAGATCGTTGCTTTTCTCTGCAACTGGTGCAGTTACG
Source organism: uncultured Desulfobacterales bacterium (assembly GCA_965602445.1). Lineage (GTDB taxonomy): Bacteria > Desulfobacterota > Desulfobacteria > Desulfobacterales > CAFBRK01 > JAIPEL01. The sequence goes on from CBFCZJ010000309.1 coordinate 1,434, forward strand.
GGGCGGCGGACCTTGCCGGAGTCAGCCGGCTTTCCTACCCGCCAAACATCCGGCCCATCCGGGTCATGTGCTCGGCGACCGTCTCCCCCCACCACGTGCTGCGGGCGCTTCAGGAAGGCGCCGACGGTGTGCTGGTGGGCGGGTGACACCTCGGCGACTGCCATTACCTGTATGGTAATTACATGACCCTCAAGCGGATGCGGTTTCTCCAGGAAGTGCTCGACTTTGTCGGCCTGGGAGGCCGGCTCCATCTGGAGTGGATTTCCTCTGCCGAAGCGCAAAAGTTCGCCCAGGTGGTGACCGAATTTACCGAAAAAATCCGGCGGCTTGGGCCCAATCCCCTGCACGCCTTCATCCAACCGGACATGATTCTCCGGCCGAGGGCGGTTCCAGCCTCCGGCCAACAATCCACCGCGGCGGAAAAGGAAGACGTGAATGGCCTTTTGCCTTTTACCGGCAAGCAGTAGGGAGGCGGAAATGAAAAGTCAGGTCAAGCAATGGCTGGAGTCGGGCACCATCGACATCTTTCTGGGAATGAAAATGGTCGACGGCCACCCCCTGCCCCACGCGTTCACCCTGCGCAATTTATCCGATCTTGAAGATCTGGTGCCCGGAACGGTCCGCTCCCCCCTGGAAAAATTCGCCGCCGAGCTGGCCGCCGCAAATCCCGACGCCCGGATCGGCTTGGCGGCACGGGAGTGCACCCAGCGCGCCCTGAACGTGCTGTCGCTCTGGAATCAGGCGCCCACGGATCGGATCGAAACCATCAAGCTGAACTGTTGTCCTTCCCCCCTGAAGGAGCACGCTGTTTGTTCCTATCTGGACCCGCCCGAGGCCGGGTTGTTCAAGAAGCACTTCGGGATCGACAATGCCGCAGATCCGGAAGCGGTGGCTAGGTTCGAACCCCGGGAACGATTCAGCCGCTGGATGTACGAGTTCCAGAAATGCATCAAGTGCTACGGCTGCCGGAACATCTGCCCGGTCTGTTTCTGTGAAGACTGTTCCCTGGAGCATGAAGACCTGATCGGCACCGGACAGCTGCCCCCGGAGGCGCCGATCTTCCACTTGGTGCGGGCGGTGCATATGGCCGGCCGCTGCATCGACTGCGGGCTTTGCGAAGAGGCATGCCCGGCCGACATTCCGCTGCGCTTGCTCTATCGCAAAGTCAATGCCGTGGTCGACGATCTGTTCGACTATCGGGCCGGGGAAGGCGAACAGCCGCCTCCCTTTACCATCATCGGGGAGCGGCCGTCCCTGGCTCCGAAGCCGATGGAAAACGGAAGTGCCTGTCCGCAAAGCTGATTCCGGGAATCGGTCAGCCCGATCCGCCCGAAAAAGGAGGCGCCCCATGGAATGCAAATTTGTCCCGTCCGTCTGTTCATACTGCGGTGTCGGCTGCGGCGTCCTGTTCAAGGTCGTGGACGGAAAACTCACCGGCACCCTGCCGCTGAAAACCCATCCGGTCAACGAGGGGCGGCTCTGTGTGAAGGGGTGGAATCTCCATGATTTCGTCAACAGCTACCTGCGTCTGAAGTCTCCCTTGATCCGGGCCTTCGGCCGGTTCATCAAGACCGACTGGGAGGAGGCGATCAAAATCACCTCCGACAGGCTGAAAGAAATTGTCCGGCAGCACGGGCCGGACAGCGTCGGTGTGCTGGTGTCGGCAAAGATGAGCAACGAGGAGAATTATCTGGCCCAGAAATTCGCCCGGGCGGCCATTGGCACCAACAACGTCGATCACTGCGCACGGCTCTGACATTCATCCACGGTGGCCGGTCTGGCCGCCGCCTTCGGCAGCGGAGCGATGACCAATTCCATCGCCGACATCGAAAAGGCCGGATGCATCTTCATCATCGGCTCCAACACCACGGCCTGCCATCCCCTGATCTCCCGGCGGATATACCGGGCCAAGGAGCGGGGCGCCAAGCTGATCGTCGCCGATCCGCGCGGTATCCAGCTTAGCCGGTTCGCCGACGTTTCGGTCCACCACCGGCTCGGAACGGACGTGGCCCTGCTCAACGGCATGATGCACATCATCGTCAAAGAAGGCTGGCACGATGCCGAATTCATCCGCCAGCGCACGGAAGGCTTCGATGCGCTTTCCCAGGTGCTGGATCGCTATCCGCCAAACCGGGTCTCGGGCCTGACCGGGGTTTCCGTCGGCCAGCTCAAGGAGATGGCCCGGCATTATGCCACCTGCGGGCCTGCGGCGCTGCTGTATGCCATGGGCATCACCCAGCACACCACGGGGGTGGACAACGTAAAGTCCTGCTGCAATCTGGCCATGCTCTGCGGCAACATGGGGGTGGCCGGCGGGGGGGTAAATCCCCTGCGGGGCCAAAACAACGTCCAGGGCGCCTGTGACATGGGCGGACTGCCGAACGTCTTGCCCGGCTATCAACCGGTGACGGATCCGGAGGTCCGGGCGAAATTTTCGGGCGCCTGGAAAAAGGAACTGCCGGCGGTGCCCGGACTGACCATCACCGACATGGTACCGGCCATGCTGGAGGGCCGCTTAAAAGCCCTGTACGTGATCGGAGAAAACCCGAAATTGAGCGACCCGGACTGGAACCACCTGCATCACGCCTTGAAAAACCTCGATCTGCTCGTCGTCCAGGAGCTGTTTTTGTCGGAAACCGCCCAAGTGGCCGACGTGGTTTTCCCGGCCGCTTCCGTCGCCGAAAAAGACGGCACCTTTACCAACACCGAAAGGCGCTGTCTCCGCATTCGAAAAGCCATCGAGCCGGTGGGAGACGCCCTTGCCGACTGGCAGATCATCTCCCGGCTTTCGTCGGCCATGGGGTGCCCCATGGAATACGGCTCGCCGGAGGAAATTTTCGAAGAGATCCGGCAGATGGCGTCCAAGAGCTACGGCGGCATGACCTACCAACGCCTGGGCATCGACGGGCTTCAATGGCCCTGTCCGAGCACCGACCATCCCGGCACCCCGATTCTGCATACCCGGGCGTTTGCCCGGGGAAAGGGAAAGTTTCACGGTGTCGACTACCGGGCGCCGGCGGAACTCCCTGACGAGGAATATCCCTACGCGCTGACCACCGGCCGGATGTTTGCCCATTTTCATACCGGCACCATGACGCGGATTTCCGAAAAACTCGACAACGAGCAGCCCACCGGCTACGTGAGCATCCATCCGGAAGATGCCGCCAGGCTCGACATCGCGGCAGGCGATCCGGTGCGCCTTTCTTCCCGGAGAGGAGAAATGGAAGCCCCGGCCCGGATCACCCGGTCCGTTCCCATTGGGACTCTCTTTTTGCCGATTCATTTCGGAGAGAACCCCACCAACGTGCTGACCAGCGCCGAAACCTTCGATCCCCTGGCCAAAATTCCTGAATTCAAGGTCGCCGCGGTCCGGGTGGAAAAGCTTTCGGGGTGAACTTGACGTCCGTCGGCAAATCGAATATCCTTTCTTGAAACAAATTGAAGTTTCGAACACCGAAAGGG
>CBFCZJ010000310.1:0-4880 GCA_965602445.1 uncultured Desulfobacterales bacterium
TCGCCGAAATGGGCGGCAACAACGCCGTCATCGTCGACGCCGACGCCGACATCGACGCGGCCATGAGCCCCATCGTGCTGTCCGCTTTCGGCTTCATGGGGCAGAAAAACTCCGCTGTCTCGCGGATCATCGTGCTGGAGGAAAACTACGAGCTGTTTCTTTCCCGCTTCAAAAACGCAGTGGAGACGCTGATCCCCGGCCCGGCCGAGGACCCGAAAACCGACATCGGCGCCGTGATCGACGCCGAGGCCCGGAAAAACCTCCTTCGCGCCATCGACCGGGGCAAGGCCGAAGGCACGGTGCTGACCCAGGGCGCCGGCAGCGGCGGCAGCGGCCACTTTGTACCGCCCACCGTATTGACCGAAATTTCCCCGGACAGTCCGCTGGCACAGGAGGAACTCTTCGGGCCGGTGGTCTGCATTTTCAAGGCAAAGGATTTCGACGAGGCGCTTCAGATTGCCAACAACAGCCGATATGCCCTGACCGGCGGCATCTTCTCGCGCAGCCCGGGCAACATCGAGCGCGCCTGCACAGAGTTTCTGGCCGGCTCCCTCTATATCAACCGCGGCACTACCGGAGCGATGATGAAACGACATCCCTACGGCGGTTTCAAAATGTCCGGAAACGGCGCCAAGACCATGGGACGCGACTACCTGCCGCAGTTCATGATTGCGAAAACCACCGTGGAAAACACGTTTCGCAGCGGGTTTGCACCCACCGACCGGCATGACCGAGGAGGAGACGAATGAACCCCCCTGCGGCGAAAATCGTCGATGTGCTCAATCAGCAGACCCCTTCGGGCGTCTACCGGGTGAGCAAAGTCTCCCTGTCGGGCTGAAAGGCAAAGCCAATTGCCTCTGACCTGGTCCCGAGGACCAGGATTGTCAGACTGCATTCAACCAGGAGAAAGCTTTTGGAACTGCATGCTGTAAACGAGAATTGCTCCGGGTGCTGCACCTGCCGGTTGGCCTGTGCCCTGGAAAACCACCGCCAGGTCCGGCCGTTTCTGGCCGTCCTGCGCATCGAAGGGCGGTTTCCCGCCCCAGGGGACTATCGCATCCACCTGTGCGACCAGTGCGGGGCCTGCGCCGAAGTTTGTCCGGCGGAGGCCATTTCCCAAAACGAAAGCGGTGTCTACCTGATCGAGGAAGAAGAATGCACCCAGTGCATGGCCTGTGTGGACGCCTGCCCCCATGGGGTGATCGTGGTCCCCGAACCCGACGCCTCCCCGATCAAATGCACCGGATGCGGCGCCTGCGTGTCGGCATGCCCCCGGGATGCGATCGTATTGGGGCCGTAGAAGTGGTTTCACCGCAAAGGCGCTGAGAGCACAGAGGATGCGCGGAAGAAGACGTTTCGGTGCTTTTGCGCCCTCCGCGACTCTGCGGTGAGTATTCGTTGATCTGAAAACCGCCGCTTACATGATCCCGTCGCGCAACAAGGCACCGGGTTCACAAGGAGACATCATCATCATGCTGTACGGATATGCAGGAACCATACTGCGCATCGAGCTGACCCACCACCGCGTGACAAAGGAGCCTGTCTCCGTCGACATGGCGGAAAAGTTCATCGGCGGGCGCGGATTCGTGGCCCGCATGCTCTTCGACGAGCTGGCCCCCGGCATCGATCCGGCCTCGCCGGAGAATCTGTTCATTGCCGCCACCGGACCGCTCACCGGCCATTTTCTGCCGGCCAGCGGCAAGATCCATTTCGGTTCCAAATCGCCGGCCACCGGCGGGTATGCCGACAGCAACATGGGCGGGCATTTCGGCCCCGCGCTGAAGTATGCCGGCTACGACGCGCTGGCGCTCAGCGGAAAGGCCCCGGAGCCGAGCTGTCTCGTGATCGAAGACGAGTCGGTTGAGATCCGGCCGGCATCGGCGTATTGGGGCTTGGGCGCGCTGACCGCCGAAAGAAAACTCAAAGACGATCTGGGAGACGATTTCCAGATCATCACCATCGGCCCGGCTGGAGAAAACCAGGTGCGCTACGCCTGCATCGGCCACGACTTCGGCCGGCAGGCGGGCCGGACCGGTATCGGCATGGTGCTGGGGTCCAAGAACATCAAGGCGATTGCCGTCAAGGGCACAGGCTCCCTGCCGGTGTTCGACGTGGAAAAGGCCTACGAGAAAGGAAAGCAAGCCTACCGGGACGTCAAGGCCAAACCCGGCTTTGCCGGATGGACGCCGGAAGGCACGGCCGGCATCACGAACTGGGTCAACGAAGTCGGTGCGTTTCCCACCCGCAACTTTCAGACGTCCCACGCCGAACACTACAAAAAAATCAACGGCAAGGCGGTGATCGAGCAGCTCAAGATCACCGACAAGGGATGCTACTGCTGCCCGATTCCCTGCGGAAAATACGGTTTTGCCAAGACCGGTGCGCGCAGTGCCCACGTAGAAGGGCCGGAATTCGAAACCATTTCCCTGTTCGGCGGCAACTGCGAGCTGAAGTCAATCGAAGAAGTGGCATATGCCAACTATGTATGCGACGAGCTGGGCATCGACACGATTTCCGCCGGCGTGGTGATCGCATGGGCCATCGAATGCTTTGAAAGGGGATTGTTGTCCGAAGACCGGGTCGGACGCAGGATCGCTTTTTCCGACCTCGACACGGTGGTCTATCTGCTGGAGAAAATCGCGACCCGTGACGGCATCGGGGACCTGCTGGCCGAGGGTGTCAAAGAAGCCGCCGCCCGGACCGGCCAGGGATCGGAGCATTTTGCCGTCCACGTGAAGGGACTGGAGTGGACGGGCTATGAATGCCGCAACGCACCGGCGATGATGCTGGCCTACTTGACGTCGGACATCGGCGCCCATCACGGCCGGGCCTGGGTGCTGGGGCACGATATCGCCGGCAGCTTCACCAGCGTGCACGACCTGATCGTGGGCGGCGGGAGCGAAGAAAAACAGCCCAAGGGGGTGGTGAAAGAGGCCTGCGCAGACTACGTGATCGAATCCCAGCATGTCCGCCCGGTCTTCGACGTGCTGGGCACCTGCCGCCTGCAGCTCATGGAGCTCGGGTTCGAAGGAGAGCATTACGCGGAGCTGTTTGCCGCCATCACCGGAAGAGAATTGACCTGGGAGGAGCTGCTGGCGGTTTCCGAACGCATCTGGCAATTGACCCGGTCGATCAATGTCAGAGAGATCGAAGGCTTCGGCCGGCATGCCGACTATCCGCCGGCGCGCCTAACCGCCGACCCGATCCGGAGCGGACCCAACGAGGGGCACCTGATTCCCATGGAAGACATCGAGTTTCTTCTGGATGCCTACTATCGGGCAAGGGGCTGGGACGAAAACGGCATACCCACCCGCGAGACGCTGGAGAGGGTGGACCTGACAGACGTGGCCGAGGCACTGGGCCTGTGAACGCCGCTGCCCACAGGTTTTTTCCTTTTCCCATTTGCAGCCGACCTTGCCACGATGGAGAGACCTATGTTCGGTAGACCCAGGCGTTTGTGGAAACAGCCGCGCCGACTGAAATCCAGCTATGATGCCGTAATTGTCGGCGGTGGGCTCCATGGACTGGCCACCGCCTATTACCTGGCCAAAGAACACGGCATGAGCGATGTGGCCGTCCTTGAAAAGCGGCACATCGGGTTCGGCGGCGCCGGGAGAAACACCGCCATCGTTCGGGCCAACCAGCGGACCTCCGAAAACCTCCCCCTGTACAAAGAGGCGCTGGATCTGTGGCCGGTGCTGACCCGGGAGTTGAACTTCAACCTGATGTTCAACAACTGCGGCAACCTGAACCTGGTGCACAGCGAAGCGGCCGTCAAAGCAGCGCGGTTGAACGTGGCCACAGCCCAGTATTGCGGCGTGGAGAGTCACCTGCTCGACGCTGCCCAGCTCAAGGAGATGGAGCCGGCGCTAAACACGGAAGGGGACATCCCCTTTCCGATTCACGGGGCCATGTACCACCCCCCCGGCGGCGTGGTGCGTCACGACGCCGTGGTCTGGGGCCTTGCCAAGGGGGCTTCGGCCCACGGCGTGCACATTCACCAGCAGACCGAGGCCACGGCGATCGCCACGGAAAACGGCGCGGTGGCCGGGGTCGACACCCGCGCCGGTAACATCCGCACCCCGCGCGTGTTGATCTCTGCAGGCGGCTATTCAGCGGACATCATCCATCGGATGCTGGCGCTGCAGCTTCCCATCAGTGTGCTGACCATCCAGGCCATGGTGACCCAGCCGCTCAAACCCCTGCTCAATCACGTGGTCTCCTCCGGTGCCTACCATGTCTACGCCAACCAGACTCTCAAGGGAGAGATCGCCACCGGCGCCCACATGGATCCATGGCCCAACTACACCACGCAAAACTCGGCCCACTACATCAAGCACCAGGCCGAAGCCCTGGGCGATATTCTGCCCTGCCTGCGGGGGGTCCGGTTCATGCGCCACTGGGCGGGACTGGCTGACATGACCCCGGACATGGCACCCATCATGGACGGAAACGACCCGGTAAAGGGCGCTTACATCAACTGCGGCTGGGGGTATTTCGGATTCAAGTCCTGCGCGCCGGTGGGAAAGTATATGGCCCAGTACATGGCCACCGGGCAGTGCCCGGAAATTTTGGCCCCCTTTCACCTGCGCCGCTACGAACAGCACCGGCTCATGGGGGAAACGGCGGCCGTGGTCAACTACAGCCCGGACAATTAGGCGCGGGCGCCGCGCGCCCCGCGCCGCTGGGAAGCTGGAAAGCTGGGAGGCGGGGCACAAATGTCGGAGGTCAGATGTCGGAAGGCAGCAGAGGACAGGGGACAGAAGACAGCCCCACCGCTGCCCGCTGTGGCGCCCAGATTGATCAAGAATGTAACTTTTCAACCCGTCATCCCGGGCGGAGCCAAGCGGAGAGCCGGGATCCAGAAAAGCCTGGATGCC
>CBFCZJ010000311.1:0-4879 GCA_965602445.1 uncultured Desulfobacterales bacterium
GCAACCTCGGCCACCGCCTCCTGGATGGTCTTTCCGTGCCGTTTCTCGTATGCGACGACGGCCTCCTGGCCGTGATCCGAGTAAACAATCAATCGGTAGCATCTGCATTTCGAATCTTGAGCTGCCCGATAGATGTCTTCGATTACGCCGTCGATTCCCTTCAGGGTCCAATGGGCAAAGGCCGAATCGGGTCCTCGTCTATGGGCCTGCTCGTCGTATCCGAGAAACGAGGCATGGACGATTTTCATCCCTCTGCGCACGTCCATTTTTACGCGCGTCCGGATCAGCTCCCTGAGCAGGATACAAACAAAAACCCGGGTCGGGATAAACTTGAGCTCCTTGAATATGTTTTTTCCTTCGCCCACCCCCATGGTAAAATCATAAAAGGCAATCCCGGCCTCCAGAATTGCGTAGCCGATCATCCGGAAAAACTTGACAGGCTGCGCCGCCAGAAGGACAAACAGCTTTACCGATGAAGCCAGGTGGCGAAGCGAGCGCAGCGTCATGGTCTGGGTGCAGTATCGGGCTTCGTCGGCGCCGCCGGTGTAAATGTTCGAATAGGAGCTTCCTTCCTTAAGCAGGGGCTTTCCCTGTTTCTCCAACTCGCCGGCCATCTCGCCGGCCGAACCGGGAAGCAGCATATTGAACTTCTTTTTTTTGCTGCGGTCATAAAACGATATGGCCGGCACACTCGATTTGACCCCGTAAAAAAGCTCTCCCTGCACTGCCGGCGTCGAAGAAGGCATCCCCGAGTACAAGCGCGTAAGGATGCAGCCGTCTTCTTCGAGCAGGCGTCGAAGGTACGGGAGCCGGCCTCGTTCAATCGCCCGCTGGATCTGGCAATACGAGAGACCGTCGATCTTGATGACGACCGCCCCCGGGTCTGTGGACGCATGGGAGCGGCATCGCTTTTCGAAGATGCGGCCGATCCAGCGATTCTTGGCCAGGTTCTTTCGAATCCGCTCCAACGGATATCCTGTAGATTTGCGCCTCTTTTTCATCGGGGATATTCCCAGCGTTTCCCTCAGATGGAGCATTTTTCGCAGGACGCCGGGGTCGACTCCCGGTCGCCCTCTTCTTCCAGTTGCAGCACCTGGCTGGATTTGCTTCCGTAGCGATAGATGGTAATTCCCTTCAGACCCATCTTCCATGCACGCCAATAAGCATCTGCCACGTCTTTGGGTTTGGCATCTTCGGGCAGGTTGATGGTTTTCGACACGGAGTTGTCCACGTATTGCTGAAATGCCTGCTGGATCTGCAGATGCCGCTTTACCGGAATCTGAAGGGCGGTCTTGAAAATTTCCTTCAGATGATCCGGCACCTCATCGACGTCGTCCAGGCTCCCTGTCTTTCGAATGCGCCTCCCGATTTGTTCGGGGTCCAAACCGCTTTGCCGCATGGCTTGCTGAAAAAGAGGATTGACTTCGTGCAGGGTTCTGCCTCCCAGCACGTGGGCTCTCTGGTATGCCAGCGCAAACAGCGGCTCGATGCTCGGGGTCGTCCCGGCAATGATCGAAATGGAACCGGTGGGAGCAATAGCGGTCTGCGTAGCGTTGCGAACGGCCTGACCGTTTTTCTGGTGGACGCTTCCCTTCCAGTGGGGATAGACGCCCCGTTGTTCTGCCAGGCGGCTGGAAACCCGGAAAGCCTCTTCGGATACGACCTTCATCACTTCCCGGCCCAGATCGGCTGCCTTGTCTGAATCGTAGGCGACATCCAGTTGAATGAGCATGTCGGCAAATCCCATCACGCCCAGTCCGATCTTCCGATTTCCAAGGGTCATCTTTTCGATTTGCGCAATCGGATAGCGTCCGACATCGATCACGTTGTCCAGGAATCGAACTCCTTTTCGGACAGTGTTTTCCAGTTTTTGCCAGTCAATGTGCCGGCTGCTGGAGTCGAGCATGCGAGTCAGATTGATCGATCCAAGGTTGCACGATTCATAGTCCAGCAGGGGAATCTCCCCGCAGGGGTTGGTGGCAACGATTCTGCCCAAATGCGGGGTAGGGTTCTGGGCATTGATCTTGTCGGCGAATATCAGCCCGGGATCGCCGGTTTCCCAGGCTGTTTCATAGATGGCCTTAAAGACCTCCCCGGCATTCAACCGCCCGGATGCCCGGCCGTCCCGGGGATGACGGAGCTCGTAGTATCCCCCCTGCCGGACCGCCTCCATGAACGCATCGTCGACCAGAACCGAAAGATTGAAGTTTTCAAACGCCCCATCCTGACTCTTGGCTCGGATGAATTCGAGAATGTCCGGGTGGTCTGCCTTAAGCACGCCCATGTTCGCGCCCCGGCGCTTGCCGCCCTGCTTGATGTTGGCCGTAGCGCAGTTGAAGATGTCCATGAAGGATACCGGCCCGGAGGCCTTGCCGCCGGTAGAGGAAATAAAGTCCCCTGAAGGCCGCAGTTTGGAAAAGGAAAACCCGGTGCCCCCGCCGGAGCGTTGGACCATGGCCATCTGCTTTACCGCATCGAAGATGTCTTCGATGGTGTCGTTGATGGGAAGCACGAAACAGGCACTGAGCTGACTCATGGCGCTGCCGGCGTTCATCAGTGTGGGGCTGTTGGGCAAAAATTCCAGATCGGTCATCATCTGCAAGAATTCTTCCCGGTGCCGCCGGGCATCGACAGCGCTGCCATAGAGCAGCTCCGGTTCCGACACCGCCGATGCCACCCGTGAAAACAGCTCCTCGAAGGTTTCCACGATCTCGCCGCTTCGATTGCGCCGCAGATATCGGGCCTCCAACACTTTTTGTGCATTTTCAGACAGGTGAAGTTCCATAATCGTCTCCTTACCCGGTTACTTTGCCCAAGGAAACGCTACTGCGCCATGGGGTGCCGGCTGTATTTTCATCGATTCGACCCTGCATGCGCTGCAGGAGGCCTGGTGAAGAGACCTGAAACAGGACCGGCTGTCTGCGGGCTGTATGTGCGATCAGGCAGGCGTACCGGCAAACACATTCTTTCGCGCATTTACCGAAATCGACGATACGGTGGAGATCACATTCTACCGGGATCGGAAGAAAAAAATCCAAAAACTCCAGGTCGGGAAACGGCCGAAACAGCTTTCGGTCAAGAGGATCTCAGCCAATCCGCAGCCAAAATAGATACCGCTGGGCATGCCCGGCGGTATCTATAGGAGGCGGCTTTGCCGCCCGTTTCGTTCAAAGACCGATAAGTTTTTCATGTCATTCCCGCGTAGGCGGGAATCCAGCGGGATCATTCGCTGATGTGTTCACGCCTGTGCGCGGAAGACTTGCACCTAACCTGAGCGATTGTTCGACCGTTTTCGGCACATAGCCGCAATATACGCGGGCGGGGGTAAACCCCGCCCCTACCTGACGGATTGAGTCGACTTCGTAGGGGCGGGCTTTATGCCCGTACAGAGGTCTCGAAGAAAAATCGCTCAATTTAGGTCGCAATAACTTTTAAACCGCCGGCTACAGCCTCCCGGCCAGCTTCCGTTCGATTTCCCGGTGAAACGCCTCCAGGGTGCCGTCGTTGGAAACGATGACGTCGGCCTGCTCGATGCTGCGGGTCAGATGAAAGCCCTCTTCTTCTTTCCGGTCTTGGTCGAGAAAATCGTCATACCGGTTGGGATCGCGGGGCTCACCTCGCTTTTTGACCCGTGCAAAGCGGGTCCTGGGATCACTCACCGCGACATGAACGAGGAGAAAATCCTTGACTTCGTTTCAGATAATCGGCCACTTCGTCCTTTCCGGACCCGTTGCGGCCAGCGATGCCGACAATGCGCGCCATTTCAAGCCCCGAACTTTTTCAGGCGCTGTGCGTTGGCAAGGGTCAAGGGCATCAGGTCTTTTGCGGGAAACCGTGGACCCAGCCCGCCAGACAGGCAGGCGCACTCACCGAAGCATGCAACAGCGTCCGGCCGGCAGTGTTTCCGATGGGAAGATGAAGCCCGCAGACGCTGTTTGCCGCGATTCCATCCAGATTCGGGCTTATAGGCAGCTTCCAGTTCGGTTACCGCCTCGCCTCGTTTCGGAAGACCGCCCAAAGCCGTCCATGACCAATAGAAGAATCTTGGTCTCCGCCGGCTGCAGCAAAGATTGGATTACACTGTTATTCAGCGGTAATCTTTATTACATGATTCCCTGGAAAACACGCCTGCTGCCCCTCGATTATCTGCAGCGCCGCAGGCAGCGGCGCTTTCACGCGTCCCGGATACCGGGAAATCTTCCTACCCGATAATGGGTTGAAAGGGGCTCGGATGAGTTCAGGGAGCGTGGCGTTTCTTAGGCAAAAAAAACTACCTGAGCCCTGGATGATTTTCTGTTCCTCCATGGCATTTGGGGGGCCGGTAGGCCCTGCAAATACATATACATGCTTTTGCCCATTTACAGGACTGATTCATCTTGCTCCATTGAATAGAAAGAGCGTGGTCAACGAACAGGATGTGGACGTTCGCGTGGAAAACGGTGTTGTGAACCTGACCGGCAGGGTGCCGTCCCCCATCGCCGGCCGGGCGGTCAAGGAAACCGCCCGCTATACCCCGGGTGTGGTGCAGGTGGTGGACAACATGACGGTGGGAGTGCCGGGATAATAGGATACATTTTTGTGCGGCAATCACTGATCAAATCGTAAAAAGTCGCCGAAGTACGCTGTCGGGCTTTTTTTCATGTTCCTAAAAACGTGAAATATATGGATTCCCGCCTGCGCGGGAATGACTGAAGCGAAGAGGAAAGAAAGGTACCTTCGCAAGAAGCGAGAATTTGCCCCTTTCCGTCATTCCCGCGAAAGCGGGAATCCAGGAGGTTCAAAAGCTTCTGGATGCCGGATCAAAGCCTGTCCCAGACTCGATCCAGGATTCGACATGACGCCTCGGATTTCGAATTTATTCGTTTGCCTTTTATCGGGC
>CBFCZJ010000312.1:0-4839 GCA_965602445.1 uncultured Desulfobacterales bacterium
ACCATTTGCACCCTGGCCAGCGGGAGCCGGGGCAACGCAATCTATTTTTCGGACGGGGCCACGTCGATTCTTGTCGACGCCGGCCTTTCCGGAATCGAACTCGAGCGTCGGATGCATGCCCGCGGGCTCTCTCCGGAACGGCTCGACGCGATGATCGTCTCCCACGAGCATGCCGACCATATCCACGGAATCGGTGTGATGTCCCGGCGCTACAAGCTGCCGGTCTACATGACCGGGAAAACCCGCGACAGCCTGCCGCCTTCCATCGGGAAAATCGCCGACCTTAGAACGTTCCAACCCGGCGCGGGCTTTGCCCTCGACAATCTCTGGATCGATCCGTTTTCCGTCTCCCACGATGCCGCCGAACCATCCGGATTCACCTTTTCCTGCAACGGGCTCAAGATCGGACTGGCCACCGACCTGGGCGTCGCCACGGCCCTGGTCAAAGAACGCCTCAAGGGCTGCCGACTGCTGATCCTGGAGACCAACCACGATCTGCGGATGCTCGAAGAAGGCCCCTATCCCTGGCCCCTGAAACAGCGGATCAAGAGCCGACTGGGCCATTTGGGCAACGAAGCCTCCCGGGACCTGTTGGCGGCGCTCCTCCACGACGGCCTTTCCCACGTGATCCTCGCCCACCTGAGCCAGACCAACAACTGTCCGGAAAAGGCGGTGGCCGCCGTGGCCCCGGTGCTCAATTCCAGCCGGGCGATACTCAGCGTCGCTCTTCAGGATGAACCGGGCCGGGTTGTCGTTGTTGGTTGAGTGGTTGATTGGTTAAATCGTAGTGTGTTCGAATGGTCAGCCGGTCGATTTTCTGGCAGGTCGGACCCGTTCCGAATCAACCAATCGACGCATTGACCAATCAACCATCCTCTTCAGGCTTCCAGCTACGCACCTTGACCAGGTCCGGAAAGGCTGTTTCCTTGAAGACCGATTTTTCCAGAAGGACCCGAAGACACTCCTGGATTCCCTCGGACATGGTCGGATGGGGATGGACGGTTTTCAAGGCGTCGGCCAGGTTGGGAGCGTGGTCCATGAGCAGGGCGATGGTCATGATGTTGTTGGAGGCCATGGGACCTGCGGCCCGCATCCCCAGCAGACGCTGCTCTTCATCGTTGCTGACGATGATCTTGGAAAAACCGTCGGTCGCCCGCATGGCGATGGCCCGGCTGACCAATGCATTTCCGTAGGAAGCGACCCGATAGGCAATGTTCCGGCGCCGGCACCCCTTTTCGTTGAGCCCCACTGCGGCCACCGCCGGCCGGAAGAACATTACCGTGGACATGTTGTCGTAGTTCAGGCAATGGCGGGCAAAGCCGTACATGTGCTTGACCGCATAGCGGCCTTCCATTTCGGCCAGGTTCACCAGGTTCGGGTGGTGGGTGACATCCCCGCAGGCATAGACGTTTCGCGTCACATGGCAGTTCTCATCGGTTTGCAGGACGCCATTCTCGTTGGGGGTGACGCCGATCCCCTCCAGGTTGAGCGTTTCGATGTTGGGGGTCCGGCCGATGGAGATCAGAACCGTGTCGACCTCCACCACCTCGGAACGGCCGTCGGCAAAATCGAGGACGACCTCCAGGTGGTCCGGGCGCTTGACGATCTGCTGCAGGTTGGCCGTCTGAAAGATTGTCACGCCGTTCGCCCTGAGGTGGGTGCTGACAAAGTCGCTGATGTCGTCGTCCTCGTAAGGGATGACCCGCTCGGCATGGTCGGCCAAATACACCTTGGTTTGGCCGAAGTTGGAAAAGATGGCCGAATACTCGCAGCCGATGATGCCGGCGCCGATGATCATCAACCGGCGAGGAAACTCTGTGAGGTTCAACACGTGGTCCGAGGTCAACACCCGCACGCCGTCTGTTTCGATACCCGGGAAGTCCCGGGGGCGGGAGCCGGTCGCGATCAGGAAAAAGTCGGCGGAGACGGTTTCAGTGCCGCCGTCAACGAGGCGCACCTCAACCGTGTCGGCGGACCGAAACGCTCCCCACCCCCTGATATAAGAGATGGAGCCTTTGCCGGACCACCGTCGGGGGGAGAACGTCTCGATCTGGGACAGCATCTGATACTGCTTTTCCTTGACGGCCTGAAGCACGCTGTTTCGAACCGCCCGATAATCTGCCGTAAGTCCGGAGGCCCGATATCCCCGGTCGACTTTGGCGGCAACGGAATAGTCCTTGGCCAGCTCCCACATGGTTTTGGAGGCCAGGGCGCCCCACATCACCCCGGTTCCACCGATCTCGCCGCCCTCGATGATGCAGGCGTCCTTGCCGGCGTCCAGCGCCCGCATGGCCGCGGCAAAACCGGCCGGGCCGCATCCGAGGACACAAAGGTCGAAGCGCTGCTTTTCCGGGTTCGTTTTCATCTGCGGGCCTCCATGCGTCAATTTGGATGTTCTTCCATCCTATGGCGACTCAGCGGCAACGTCAATATCGACGGTCAGCCGATCGACTATGCCTCGGGAAGATCGTACCGTTTCGGCAGCCGCCTGGCAAACACCCAGTAGCCGATGGCCGGGACCATGGCCATGGAGGCGATCAGGGACCATGCCAGGGGATAGATATGGCCGAAGACGTCGAGAATGGTGCCCCCGATCAGCGGGCCGAACGACCATCCGGCGGCAACGGCAAACCCGAAGATCCCCATGTACCGTCCGGTCCGGTTTGCAGGGGCCAGGCGGGAGGTCAGGGCCAGCGCCGCCGGCGACATGATGATTTCGCCGAAGGTGATCACCGCCACCGCCGGGACGAACAGGCCGAAACGGTCGCAGAACCCGATGCTGGTGTAGCCCACCGCGTAGATCAACGCGCCCAAGGCCATCTGGGACGTCAGCGAAACCCGGGACATCCCCCGCGTGATCGGAATCTGAAGCGCGACCACCATCAGTCCGTTTAGCGTGTAAAGCATGCCGAGCTGGCGCTCGGTGATATGAACCATGTCCACGGCATACACCGAAAACGGAGCGATCAACTGGCTGTGGACCAGGTATAGAACGAAAATCAAGATCGCATGAACGGCCAGGAGGGGATCTTCGCGGACCGCCACCAGGTCCGAGAGACGAAACTGTTCCGGGCTTTTCCCGGTCTCGGGAAGCCGCAAAAAAAGCAAAACGACCGCCGCCGAAGCGGCGGTGATCGCTGCCGACATGACAAACAGAAGACCGTAGGAAACCACGGCCAGAAATCCTCCCAGGGCCGGTCCTGCCGCCCAACCGAGATTTACCGAGGATCGGACAACGGCGAATCCGTCGAGTCTTTTTTGTTTCGGTAGAATATCGGATACCGCCGCATTGGCCGCCGGCTGGTAGAGGGCGCCGAACACCGAATTGACCAGGATGCTTGCCGCCACCGGCCAGAATCCCCAGTCCCGGTAGATGGCGACGGCTGTGATCAAAAACGCGGCGGCACGCACCCACTGGTAATGGATCATCGCCTTTCTGCGGTCGAATCGGTCGGAAATCTCTCCGCCGAGCAGCTGGAAAAAGCTCCTCACCACGGCCAGAAATCCGAAGAAGAGGCCGATCTGAGCCAGACTCAGGCCAAGGGCGCGGTGGAAGTAGATGGAGACGAAGGGAATGGAAATTCCGAATCCCAGGGCGCTGACGAACCAGCCCAGGGAAAGAACCCAGAAGCTGGCGGGAAACTGTCGAAAAAAAGAGACGATTCGGTGCAACACGAAAACAGCCTCACATCGGGTTGATGGTGCGAAAAGGGACCGTCGACCACAGAATTGAGTCGCTGGTGCTAATGAAATACTATAAGTCATTCCCGGGCGGATTGCATCCCGTGATTTCCGGTCTTACTTCCGGTTGACTCGGCCTTCAGCAGCGGTTAGTCTGCCAGTGAGTGCGGCTTGAATTTCGAATCCTGCCGTCCCGCGGGAGGGGCAGAGATCGATAAAGGAGAGATTCATGACGGAAAACGAAATCTACGATTTGATCATCGTCGGCGGCGGCCCGGGCGGATTGAGCGCGGGCATTTATGCCATGCGAGCGGCCCTGAAAACCGTGCTCGTTGAAAAAGGCGCCCAGGGGGGGCAGATGACCATGTCCGACGAGGTGGAAAACTATCCCGGGTTCGAGCACATCAGCGGCATGGAACTGTCGATGAAATTTTCAGAACATGCCCGCTCCTATGGGCTGGAAGTCGTCTCCGACGAAGTGGCAGCCATCGAGCCGGGATTGGACCTTCACGAGGTCCGGCTCGCCGACGGCAAAACCCTCAGGGGATACGCCGTGATTCTGGCCACCGGCGGAAATCCGAAACAGCTCGGGGTGCCGGGCGAGGAAAAGTATTACGGCAAGGGCGTTTCCTACTGCGCCGTCTGCGACGGCTTCTTTTTCCGAAACAAGACCGTGGTCGTGGTGGGCGGCGGGGACACCGCCTGTGAAGAGGCCCTGTACCTGGCCAAACTGGTCAAGCAGGTATATCTGGTTCACCGCCGCGACGAACTGAGGGCCAGCAAAATCCTTCAAAAGCGGGTCCTGGATGAATGCAAGATCGAAATGGTCTGGAACTCCCTCCTGACGGAAATCCTTGCCGACGACAGCGGCGTCAACCAAGTCTCTGTAAAGAACACCCTTACCGGAGAGGAGCGGAAAATCGAAGCCGAAGGCGCGTTCATCTTCATCGGCTTTCATCCCAACAATGAACTGGTTCCGGCAGGGGTTAAAATGAACGCGGACGGATACGTGGTCACCGACGACAAGTGTGAAACCGCCATCCCCGGCCTTTTCGTGATCGGCGACCTCCGGGAAAAATACGCGCGCCAGATCGTGATTTCAGCGGCCGACGGCTCCACCGCCGCCCTGGCCGCCGCCCACTTCGTGGAAACCAAAAA
>CBFCZJ010000313.1:0-4757 GCA_965602445.1 uncultured Desulfobacterales bacterium
TCGTGCCTTCATGAACGGCATCAGTCTTCGCTCTTCGAGCTACGCCGCGACAGGCAGAGGCCGTTCACTACATCGTCAGAGGCTTCGAGGAAATCCAGCCCCGCAGCTCCGTTTTAGAGCGCATGTCAGAATCGTGTTCCGATATTCTCCGGCGTCATTCCGGCGAAAGCCGGAATCCAGTTTATCCAAAACAACTCTGGATGCCGGATCGAGTCCGGCATGACGAAATGGGATATTGAAATCAATCGGAACATATTTATGGCAACTGGGATAAACAACGCCTCTATTTGTTCATCGGAAACGGGAATGGTCACGTCGCGGCCATTTTCCACCTGCTTGGGAAGAAGAAGAAGGAACCATTTGTGTCGCTCTTGTCCGTTGCGCCCGCAAGGGCGCGGCATTTTTGCGGCAAGCCCTTTTCCTGCCCGGTTTACTGTGCGGACTTTTCGATGATATCAAAGGCGATGACACTGCACTTCGCATCGGTGCCGATGATCTTTCCCTCCTTTATGACCAGGACGGCCACCAGTTCGTCTGTGCCGTCTCCGTCGAAGTCGGCGATGCCAAGATCGCGGATGTGGCCGGAAAGGGTCCGGGTCTTCCAGACAGCGCCAAGGCCGAGCCCGTCCCAGGAAAGCACGGTGAGCTGGGTCTTGTTGTAGTTGCGCCTATTTTCGAGCCGGCGATTCGCCATATCTTCATTCTGGGCCACGATGACCTCTTCGGTGCCGTCGCCGTTTAAATCCCGAGCCCTGATCCGCATGGGAAAAAAGCGCCTGTTTTCCATCATGCCGGGGGTGTCCAAGGGAAGCAAAAGATACAGGGAAGATCCTCCGAAGGGCTCCGAACTCGTCCAGAACTCCCGGCCTGACGTCTCCAGGAGCTGCAGCAGGTCGACGGGCGAATACACCACGGCCAGCTCTTGTCCGGCCTCGGTCGGGCGGGCCATGGAAAAGCCCAGGACGTTGGCCTTATTTCCCGGCAGCACCTGGTGCTGGGAAACGTAGTCGCCCCCATCCCAGGCCATCCGGTAGATGGGCGCATCGAACTGGGTTTTTCCCAGTTCCTGGCGCTGCCCGTAGAGCTGTTTTCCGAAATCCTCCTGGCGGACCACGCGAAAATACCAGCGGGAGCTCTCGACGATCGGTTCAAAAGTGCCGTTGGCATACTCGTACACCATGGACTGCAGCCCGTTTTTCTGGCCGTTGAGGGCGGAGACGAAAATCTCCTCCACGCCGTTTCCGTTGATGTCTCCCACATCGACCCCCACGACGAATCGATACCCCGGCACATCGATCCGGGCCGTCTCCAAAAAGCGCTGGTTTTCGAACCGGTAGATCAGGATCTGGTCCGGGGTGGCCAGGACGGTTTCGATCTTTCCGTCTGCGTCCACGTCTCCCAGATCCATGGATACAAAAAATTTGCTGAAACTCCGGCTCTTCCAGGCGCGGCCCGTGGTAAACCCGGCCTCGGCGGCGGATTCGCGCTCACCGGCCTCGCCGAATCCTCCCTGGATGAGGGTTTCTGGATGGGCATACACGTCCGGTCTTTCTGCGGCCGGCCTGGGCTCGGGGGCCGACGGCCCCGGCTCGGGAGCCGGTGCCGCAACGATAGCCGCTTTTCGGCCGAAGGCCTTTTCGTTGATCTCTGCGGCGAACCGGTCGACCGCCGGAATCACCTCGCCAAAGGAGCTGCTCTGGGTAAAAAAGGAAAGGGGCTCTTGCTCCCCGGTGACATCGATCATCTTGGCGTCCACGCTCACGCTTTCCCCGAACACCGTCAGGCTGCCGTACAAGACATGGTCGGCCTTAAGTTCCAGGCCGATTTCGATCGCTGTTGCCGGATTCAGGGGGCCTTGGACGTCTTTCAGGGCCTCTTCGGTCACCTCCCGGCCGAGAACCGCCACCTCGCCCGGCCGGGAAAGCCTGGAGGTGAGCATGTCCACGATGCCCTTCTGCAAAAAGGTCAAATCCTTTTCCGCATAGACCGTAAAGGGAACCACGGCCACCTTTTGAATCTGTGCGGCGGCCGGCGCGGCCGCACAGATTCCAGCGGCCAGGACAAGGCAGAAGAAACGAATTATACAAATATGCAGCGTCGATTTTTTCAATGGGTCCTCCATAAATCCGCTCCGCGATAAATCCGCTCCGCGTATTTATTAGATGCGGCTTCGCCGCATGATCTCAAAAATTGAGAGAAAAACCATCGATGAATATTGATACCCAACCTGAGCGATTCGTCGGCGGTTTTAGATCAAAGCCTCTGCCGATGTAGGGAACGGCCTCCGTGCCGTTCCGTGCGGCACGACACGGAGGTCGTGCCCTACGCAAAACACCGCCTTCGACCGAATTTTCATACGAAAATCCTGGATGCCGGATCAAAGCCTGCCCTGGACTCGATCCAGGGTCCGGCAGTACTCTCAGGCGATTTATCACTATTTTTACAAGACTTTACGGGTTGGAGTTAAAAAAAGTCCAAAACCGTTGCCGATTTTCCTCTTTACATGGAAGTTTTTCACTAGTTTTAAAAGCAAAGTTGAAATGCCCTTATTTCAACTTTGCTTTTAAAACTTCGTTCGCCAATTGCGGGTTGGCCTTGCCCTTGGTTTCCTTCATCACCTGGCCGACGAAAAAGCCGAGCAGCTTGGTCTTGCCGCCTTTGTAAGCTTCGACTTCGTCCGGACACCTGGCCAGAACGGCATCCACCGCCGCCTCGATGGCGCCGGCGTCGGTCACCTGAACGAGCCCCTTTTCCTCGACGATGACAGCCGGCGCTTTGCCGCTTGCGGCCATTTCATCGAACACCGTCTTGGCGATCTTGCCGCTGATGGTGTCGTTTTCGATCAGCCCGATCAATTCGGCCAAATGGTCGGCCGATACCGGGGATTCTTCGATGGGAGTTGCCGCGGCATGCAAAAGGCCCAGAAGCGGGCCCATGATCCAATTGCTCGCCGGCTTGGCGCCGGCGCCGGCGCTCACGCACGCCTCGAAGAAATCGGCCAGCTCTCTGCTTGCCGTCAGCACCCCGGCGTCATATGCGGGCAGGCCGTAAGCGGCTTCAAAACGCTCCTTTTTCTCGTCGGGAAGCTCCGGCAGGGTCTTTTGCACCGATTCGATCCATTCGTCTTCGATCACCAGAGGCAGCAGATCCGGATCCGGAAAATACCGGTAATCGTGGGCCTCTTCTTTTCCCCGCATGGAAACGGTCCGGCTCCGCTCCGGGTCCCAGAGACGGGTTTCCTGCACGACCCGGCCGCCTTCGGCCGCCACCGCCTGCTGACGGCGGATCTCGTAGGCCAGCGCGTTTTCCACGTGCTTGAAGGAGTTGAGGTTCTTGAGCTCGGTTCGGGTGCCGAACGGCTCGGTTCCCTTTGCACGAATCGACACGTTGGCATCGCAGCGGAAGCTGCCTTCTTCCATGTTTCCGTCGCTGATCCCCAGATACCGCAAAATAGAGCGAAGCTTGCGCAGGTAGGCGCCGGCCTCCTGTGGAGATCGGATGTCCGGCTCGCTGACGATCTCGATCAAGGGGACCCCGGTACGGTTGAAATCGACGAAGCTCACCGGCCGGTTGGGATCGTGGATCAGCTTGCCGGCGTCTTCTTCCATGTGGATCCGGGTCAACCCGATGCGTTTTCGCTTTTCGTCCAGATCGATTTCCACGGCGCCGTGCTCGGCAATGGGCAGCTCGTACTGGGAGATCTGATATCCCTTGGGCAGATCCGGATAGAAATAGTTTTTCCGTGCAAAGCGGCTCCTCTTGCCCACGACACACCCTGTGGCAAGGGCCATCTTCAGGGCGTACTCCACCACCTTCCGGTTGAGCACCGGCAGCATGCCGGGCATGCCCAGGCAGACCGGGCACACATGGGTGTTGGGCGGCGCGCCGAACGCGGTGGAGCAGCCGCAGAAGATCTTGGTGTTGCTCTTGAGCTGGGCGTGAACCTCCAGCCCGATGACCGGTTCGAATTCCATGTCGCGTGTTTTTACACGAACCGCCGCGGCTCGTCAAACTCTCCTGACAGCCTCTCCAAAAAGAGGCTGTCAGGAGGGTCAAAGGACTTGTCCCAAGCCGGTACTATATTTAAAAACATGATCATACATCAGAACATCCGTTAAACATGCCGGCCGGTGAACCCCATATGAAACTTCGACGTTACCATGTCGTCATTCCGGACAAGCGAAGCGGAGCGGAGCAAAGATCCGGAATCCAGGAAATTCAAAAACTTTCTGGATCCCGGGTCTCCGCTCCGCTGCGCCCGGGATGACGGGCGGGGAAGTTTTATCCTTGATCAAACGGATCGCTTCGCAGTCAGTGGCGGGGCTTATATGAAACTATGCCAAAATGGCATAGTTTCATTCTTGATCAGGCTGACCGACTCACGGTCAGCAGCCCCGCTTGTATGAAACTTCATTCGGCATCACATCAAATCCCCCTAAATCCCCCTTTTCCAAAGGGGGACTTTGAGGTTTCGCCTTTGGCAAATCCGAACAAAGGCCCGAAGCGCTCCCCCCTTTGACAAAAACACCCGGCAGCGGCTATAGAGCGCTTGTCAAAAGAATGTCCCGACGGGGCGGTCTTTCGTATATGTATCGCATCGTCGAAAACCTTTCATATTGCCCGGCCCTGGCGGTCCGGAGATCGAATCATGAAATATTTCCTGTGCGTGATCGGTATGGTGATGATTATCGAGGGCGTGCCGTACTTCGCCTTTCCTGAAAAAATGAAAGCCTGGATCTATAAGGTGCTCGAAATGC
>CBFCZJ010000314.1:0-4742 GCA_965602445.1 uncultured Desulfobacterales bacterium
TTCCCCGTTCAGGGTTGAGATTTGCGAAGAATGCCTCGTCCTTCAACCCTTGAACCCCTGAACCCCTGAACCTCTGAACCCCTGAACCCCTGAACCCCTGAACCCTGAACCCTGAACCCCGAACCCTGAACCCCCGAACCCCGACCCTTGACAGCGTTTGGCTGCAAACAGTAAGGTGCTTCATTTGGTTTACCGCAACGCCGGATCCCTTTGACGAACAAGGAGGTCGACAGCATGAATCCCATTGCCGAATCCCTCAACAGGGAGCTTCAGGCCGCCGCTGAGCCGATCTTTGACATGCTCTCGGATGTTGGCAAAAAGCTGTTTTTCCCGAAAGGGATTTTAACCCAGGGGGCGGAAGCCAAGGAAAAGGCCTACCACATGAATGCCACCGTCGGGATTGCCACCGATGCCCTGGGCATCATGCACCTGCCTTCGGTCATGGAATGCATCGGCGCCCTGGCTCCGGAAAAGAGCATCACCTACGCGCCATCCTTTGGTCTGCCTGAACTCCGGAAGATCTGGCACCAGTCGCTGATGCAAAAAAACCCGTCCCTTGACGGAAAGACGATCAGCCTGCCGGTGGTCTCCTCCGGAATCACCCACGGGATCAGCGTATTTGCCGATCTCTGGCTGGACCCTGAAGACGCGGTGATCCTGCCGGACCCGATGTGGGGAAACTACAGCATGATTTTCTCGGTTCGAAAAGGGGCGGGGATTCGAACCTACCCCCTTTTCTCCGGCGACATGCGCTACAACATAGAGGCCTTCGAGGCGGCGGTAAAAGAGGAGGCCGCCACCCGTTCCAAAATCGTCGTTTTGCTCAACTTTCCCCACAATCCGTCGGGCTACACCCTCAGCCGGGAGGAGGCCAAGCGGACCGCAGAGATCCTGATCGAGGCGGCGGCGTCGGGCACCAACGTGGTGGCGGCCCTTGACGATTCTTACTTCGGGCTGTTTTACGAGGAAGAGACCCTGAAAGAATCGATGTTCGCGCTTTTAACCGGCAGCCACCCCCGCCTGCTGGCCGTCAAGCTCGACGGCGCCACCAAAGAAAATTTCGTCTGGGGGCTGAGGGTCGGCTTCATCACGTATGGATGCACGGTGGACGGCGATTCAGCTGCGGTGTGCGATATTTTGGAAAAAAAGACGGCCGGCTGCGTCCGCGGATCGATCTCCAACGCCAGCCATCTGTCCCAGTCCATTGTCCTTGCCTCTATGAAAAACATGGCCTTTGCCTCGGAAAAAGCCGAAAAATTCGAGGTGATGCGGCGCCGGGCCCGGCGGGTAAGGCAGGTGCTCGCAGATCCGCGCTATCAAAGCGCCTGGGAGGTCTATCCGTTCAACTCCGGGTATTTCATGTGCCTGCGCCCCCGTGGCGTAGATGCAGAGCAGCTTCGGATCCACCTCCTGGAAAAATACGGGATCGGAGTGATCGCCATCGGCAACCGCGACTTGAGGGTCGCCTTTTCCTGCCTGGAGGAGGAACAGATTCCGGAGCTTTTCGAGACCGTGTACAAAGGCGTCCAGGAGCTCTCCGGGTCCGGATAGACCATGGCTTTTTTCAACCACTGGAGAAACCGGCTCCATAAAGTTGTCGTCAGAGACCACTCGCTGAACATCGCCCGGGCCGGAAAGTGGACCCTTTACTTCGTGGCAATCGGCATCATCGCCGGGGCCGGGTCCATTGTCTTTCACTATCTCTGCCAGATCGGAATCCATTACCTCATGGACATGATCGCCGGCTATCGGCCCCCAGCGCCGGCCGGCGAGCACCACCTCCTCCCACCCACCGACCGCCCATTCAACCGCTGGCTCCTTCTATTCCTGCCGGCCTTCGGCGGTATCATCAGCGGCTGGCTGGTTTACACGTTTGCCCCGGAAGCCGAAGGGCACGGCACCGACGCGGCCATCGACGCCTATCACCGGAAGGGCGGTTTCATTCGGGGGCGGGTGCCGATCATCAAAACCATCGCATCGGCCATCACCCTGACCACCGGGGGGTCGGGGGGACGGGAAGGGCCGATCGCCCAGATCGGGGCCGGGTTCGGTTCCTTTCTGGCCACCAAGCTCAAGCTTTCCGACCGCGAGCGGCGAATCATGATGGCCGCCGGCATCGGAGCCGGTGTGGGCAGCATCTTCCGGGCGCCCATGGCCGGCGCCCTTTTTTCCGCCGAAGTGCTGTACCGGGACCCGGAAATCGAAGCCGACGTTCTCATCCCGTCCGGGATCTCCTCGGTGGTCGCCTACTGCCTCTTTTGCCTGGTCTTCGGTTGGGGGTCGCTGTTTAGTTCGCCCGATTTCGTTTTTCGAAACCCGCTGGAGCTCGGGCCGTATCTCTTATTGGCTTTCGTCCTGGTGGGAACCGGCATCTTTTACGTCAAGTCCTTCTACGGCATTACCCATCTGTTCAAGAAGATTCAGATTCCCAACCACATCAAACCGGCCATCGGCGGGCTATGCACCGGTATCATCGGTTTTTTTCTGCCCCAGACCCTGGCCTTCGGATATGGGTTCGCCCAGATGGCGATCAACAACGAACTGACGATCCCGTTTTTGCTGGCCCTTGCGTTGGGAAAGGTGCTGACCACCTCCTTTTCCATCGGCTCCGGCGGCAGCGGCGGTGTTTTCGGCCCCTCGGTGGTCATCGGAGGAGCCATGGGCGGGGTCGTGGGCAAGATTTTTCACGGCATCATGCCGGGTGTGGTGACCGAACCGGGGGCCTTTGTCGTGGTGGGCATGGCCGGGTTTTTTACGGCGGTGTCCAACACCCCGATATCGACTATCATTTTCGTCAGCGAAATGACCAACTCCTACCATCTGCTTCTGCCCAGCCTCCTGGTCTGCTCCGTGTCCTACCTGGCCTCCCAGCGCTGGACCATTTACGAGCGGCAGGTCAAGAGCCGGATCGATTCGCCGGCCCACGCCGGCGATTTTTTCGTCGACGTCCTGCAGGCCATCCGGGTCAAGGACTTGATGCCCTATGTCCGCAAAGTCCGACTGATCCCAGAGAGCATGTCCTTCCGGGATTTCAAGACCTACTTTGCGGCCACCAAGCAGCATTACTTTCCGGTGATGGATGACGACGGCCGTCTTTCGGGGATCTTTTCCAGCACCGACATCCGGGGGGTCCTCTTTTCCCCGGAGGTCGAACCGCTGGTGGTGATGAAGGATTTGTGCACGACCGACATCATCGTCACCACTCCGGCCGACGACTTGAACTCGGTGTTTCAGAAGTTCACCCAGAAAAACATCGACAGTCTGCCGGTGGTCAGAGACGACGACAGAGGGGTCCTGATCGGCATGCTCAACCGGCGGGAGGTCATCGCCTTCTACAACCGGAAAATCCAGGAAATGAAGACTCGGTCGCAACGAAGCAACTGACGGTCGATCAGTAGCGCACCTCGACCAGGAACAGGCCGTGGGCCGGGGCCGTGGGCCCGGCCAGGGACCGGTCGGCCGCCGATAGGAGGGCTTCGATGTCCTCTGCGCTGCGCTTTCCTGCACCCACCTCCACGAGGGTTCCCACGATGTTTCGCACCATGCCCCGAAGAAAACCGTCGGCTTCGATCTCGAAATAAAGCTGATCCGGCGTCTCCTTTTGCCATGCGGCGGAGATGACGGTGCGGCGGCTGTGGCTCCGGGGACTGCCGGAGGCTTCAAAAGAGGAAAAGTCATGGGTGCCGAGCAACTGGCCGGTCCCCCGTGCCATGGCGTCCATGTCTAAAGGCTTTCGAACATGCCAGCAAAAACGCCGGCCGATGGCGGCAGGAAGGGGCCGGTTGAGAATGCAGTACCGGTAGACCTTGCTTTTGGCGCGGTAGCGGGCGTGAAAGTCTCCGGCCGTTTCCCGGCACTCCAGAATCGCGATATCTTTTGGCAGCAGGCCGTTGAGACCCTTGAGAAGCTCTCGTGCCGAAATTCGGGTTTCGCACACAAAGCTGGCCACCTGGCCCAGGGCATGCACCCCGGCGTCGGTTCGCCCAGAACCGTGGACCACGACCTTTTGCCGCGTCATGGTAGACAGGGCCGCTTCGATTTCGGCCTGGACGGATCGCTCCCGCCGCTGCCGCTGCCAGCCGTGGAATTCGGTGCCGTCATACTCGATCAACAGTTTGAATGTTTTGCCCATGTTGCGCTGCTATCCATTTTATCAGACAGGTTGCAACTCAACTTACAAGAGTCATGATTTCCGCCGTGGAAAAATTCCTTGGGTTGTAGCGAAATACCTGTCGGCTCACAAGGTTTGCCGCGGAATGGAACATGGCCATAAAATCGCGGAAGCGATTTTATGGCCCGGCAAACAGGAGCAGCACCGCAGACAGGGAGACAAAAGAGAGCACCGTGGAGACGACGATGGATGCCGAGGCCAGCTCGGTATCGCTGTTGAGCTGAGAGGAAAGGACGTAAATCGCCGTGGATGTCGGCAAAGCGAAAAAGATCATTCCGGTGCCAAACGCAGGGCCGGTCACCTCCCACCACTGAAGCAGGCCATACCCGATCGCTGGAAACAATGCCAGTTTGAACACCGCTGCGGCCAGGGAAAGGCCCAGGTTTCCCCGAAGCCCCCGGAGGGTCAACGCTCCGCCGATAGACAGCAGCGCCAGGGGAAGGGTGACTGAAGACATCAGCCGGAGCGTGTTTTCGATAAACGGCGGAAAGGCCTGAATGGTCCGGGCATAGACGATTCCTGCCGCGCACGCGATGATCAACGGATTGGAAACCAGGGCCCGTCCCGTGAC
>CBFCZJ010000315.1:0-4726 GCA_965602445.1 uncultured Desulfobacterales bacterium
CGGAATGACGCTTCGGGCACTTTTTACGATTTCATCAATCTTGGTCCAAACACCACACACCAAACACTATCTTTTATATTTCTCCATCACTTTTTTAAATCCCGGCATCGCTCCGGTGATCGTCTCGTCTTCCACGCAAAAAGCGATTCTGAAATGACCGGGGCCGCCGAATCCGCTTCCCGGGACCACCAGAATAAGCTCTTTTTGCAGTTCCTGAACGAAGGCGACGTCGTCAGGGATCGGGGACCGGGGAAACAGATAAAACGCCCCGGGCGGTTTCACAAAGTCGTAGCCGCATTCGGCAAGTCCGTTGCAGAGCAGGTCGCGCTTTCGGGCATAGGCTGAGGTGTCGACCTGCACCCCCTGGATTCGGGCGACCACCCGCTGCATCAAGGCCGGGGCGTTGACAAACCCCAGAATG
Organism: uncultured Desulfobacterales bacterium; assembly: GCA_965602445.1. Classification (GTDB taxonomy): domain Bacteria; phylum Desulfobacterota; class Desulfobacteria; order Desulfobacterales; family CAFBRK01; genus JAIPEL01. Next base: position 422 of record CBFCZJ010000315.1, read on the forward strand.
CGGTTGGCCAGTGCCATGGCGCCAAGAAGCTTTGCTTTATCTGCAGCATCCGGATGAACCGCGAGAAAGCCGAGCCGCTCGCCTGGGATCGAGATGTCTTTGGAATAGGATGTGACCAGGATCGTTTCGGAATACGCATGAAAGATGCTCGGAACGTCAATGCCGTCGAAGACGATTTTCCGGTACGGTTCGTCTGAGACCAGATAGATCGTCCGGCCATAGGCCCGGCTTTTTTCCGAAAGCATCTTTCCCAGGGCGGCAAGACTCTCGGCGGAATAGATCTGGCCGGTGGGATTGTTGGGCGAATTGATCAGTACGACCTTGGTCTTTTCCGTTACGGCGGCCTCCAACCCGGCAAGATCGAGGGTGAAATCCGCGTTCGTGGGAACGGTTTTCAGGGTTCCGCCGTGGTTGTCTGCGTAAAAGCCGTACTCGACGAAAAACGGCGCCGGCGAGATCACCTCGTCTCCCGGATCGAGAACCGCTTTTAAAATGACGTTCAGCGCTCCAGCAGCCCCACAGGTCATGATGATGTCGTCAGGTAAGATCGAAACCTGCTGCTCTGTCTTGAGAAACTCCGCCACGGCCCGGCGGGTTTCGGGGAGGCCGGTATTGGGCATGTAGGCGTGGACGCCGGGGGTGTTTTCCCCGGCCACGGCGATCAGGGCCTCTCGGAAGCGGGCCGGCGGCGGCAGGTTCGGATTGCCGAGGCTGAAATCGAAGACCTTTTCAGCGCCGTATTCGGCCTTGAGCTTGGCCCCTTCTTCGAACATTTTTCGGATCCAGGAGGACCGGGTGATGAACTCCTCCATCTTATGGGCGATTGTCATGGGGTGCTCCCTAAATGAGTGTATTGCGGTATAAAGCCCCCACCGCTGCTTAAAAGTCCTGCTTTCCCGACGGAACGGCGCAAAAGCACGAAATTCGAGTATCGATATTCGTGCTTCGGATTTCGAATTTGGCTTGGTCTGTTTCTAATCTCCTTGCAGAGGCTGCCCGATAACCCGATGCACGGGAAGCGTTGCCCGCTTATGCCGGTTCGACCGACTTCACTTCCGGAATCTCCTTTTTCAGCATCCGTTCGATGCCGTTTTTCAGGGTCATCTGGGACATGGGGCATCCGGCGCAGGCGCCTTGAAGGCGGACTTTGACCACGCCGTCTTCTCCCACATCCACCAGTTCCACGTCTCCGCCGTCCGCCTTGAGCATGGGCCGAATCTTGTCGATGACTTCCTGGACTCTTTCTTTCATGAGAATTCCCCCTTTGTGGATAAAATCGCTTCCGAGATAAAATCGCTGTCGCGCTTTTATGAAATTCGGCATTCTGCGAATGCCGAAAAAAAAATTAAATGACAAATCATGCAACCGGAACGAAAATACGACAATCCCTATATAACCACCTTTGCGTCTGAAAACAATCCTTGAAGGGCAATGAATCAGGCTCCTTCAAAGTCTGCGCAGCGGACGAACCTTGACGGGCGCCGGTCGTATCGACCGTTGGCAGGACGCGCTCTGTCGCGTCCGACCGCGGGCGGCCACGACGGAGCCTGGCCCTCCATTTTTGGACTTTGACGGGAATAATAGGAAACGATTTGTCCTGCAGCGTCTACCTTAATTTTCCTGTCCGCTTCCGCGGCGGCGCTTGCGGTAAAATTCCTTTCTGAAAGACGCGAACCGGCCTTCGATGACCGCCCGGCGCATGGATCTTGCCAGGGAGAGAAAGTAGTGGATGTTGTGCAGGGTGTTCAGCCGATAGGCGAGCAGCTCCCTTGCCATGTACAGGTGCCGAAGGTAGGCCCGGGAATAGGTTCGGCAGGTGTAGCAGGTGCAGTGTTCATCCAGCGGCCTTCGATCCTCCCGGAACCGGGCGTTGGCAATATTGACCGGGCCGCGGTCTGTAAAAAGCTGGCCGTTTCTGGCGTTTCGTGTCGGCAGCACGCAGTCGAACATGTCGGCGCCCAGGGCCGTCAACTCCACCAGGTCTTCAGGGGTGCCCACCCCCATCACGTATCGGGGGCGGTCCGCCGGGAGCAGGGGAAGGGTGAAATCGGCCGTTTCGAGCATCAGGTCCTTGGGCTCTCCCACGCTAAGCCCGCCCACGGCGTATCCGGGAAAACCGATGTCGACCAAGGCTTCTGCCGACCGTTTTCTCAAGTGCTGCATCATGCCGCCCTGAACGATGCCGAATAAGGCCCGGCTCTCGCCGGCGATTTGTCGCCACCGCGACAGGCATCGCTTTGCCCACAACGTGGTCCGCTCCATGGCGGTTTCGGTATCGGTTTCCCCCGCCGGATAGGCAATGCACTGGTCCAGACACATGGCGATGTCGGACCCGAGGCACTGCTGGATGTCCACGGCCGCCTCGGGGGTGATGTGGTGCCGGGACCCGTCGATGTGGGACTGGAACCGCGCCCCTTCGTCGGTGATTTTCGTCAGTGCGGCCAGGGAAAATATCTGAAATCCGCCGCTGTCGGTCAGGATGGCCCGATCCCATCCCATGAATTGGTGGAGACCGGAAAAGAGGTCGATCACGTTGCAGCCGGGCCGCAGGTAAAGATGATAGGTGTTTCCCAGGATGATTTGCGCCCCGCAGGCGGAAAGGTCTTCCGGCGACAGGGCCTTGACGGTGGCCAGGGTCCCCACCGGCATGAAAATGGGCGTGTCGACGACGCCGTGGGCCGTGGTCATTGTGCCGGCCCGAGCCCGGGTCTCGGAGCATGTTGCGGTAATATCAAATGTGAACATCGTTTCCGTTCTTCCGTTGTCATTCTAAAAACATGGCATCCCCGTAGCTGTAAAATCGGTATTTTTGGGCGATCGCCTCCCGATAGGCCGCCAGCACTTTTTCTCTTCCGGCAAAGGCCGAAACGAGCATGATCAGGGTGGATTTTGGCAGGTGAAAATTCGTGATCATGGCGCCCACCGTCTGAAACCGGTATCCGGGCCGGATAAACAGATCGCAGCTGCCGCCGCCGGCCCGGACGGCACCGGACGAATCGGTGGCGTATTCCAGGGTTCGCACGCAAGTGGTGCCCACGGCCACCACCCGGCCCCCCGCTTTTCGATGACGGGTGATCCGCCGGGCTACGGCCTCGGAAATCCGGTAGAATTCCGGATGCATCCGATGCTCCCGGATATCGGCGACTTTCACCGGGAAAAAGGTGCCGTATCCCACATGCAGGGTGATTTCTTCGACCAGAATCCCGCGGCTTCGGATGTTTTCCAGCAGGCGGGGCGTAAAGTGCAGACCGGCGGTGGGGGCGGCTACAGCCCCCTTTTCCCGGGCATAGACCGTCTGGTACGTTTTCCGGTCCCCGGAAACCGGATCTGCGTGGTTTCGTTTGATATAGGGCGGCAGGGGAACCCGGCCGACGGCTTCGATCGTCTGTTCGATGTCGTCGGTGCCGAAAAAACGAACTCGGAACGTGCCATGATCCCGTTTTTTTACCTCTGCTTCAAGCCCGCAGTCAAAAGTGATGCGGGTGCCGGGCGTTACCGCTTTGGAGGCGTTTAGCAGGCAGTCGGATTCGGCGGCGCCGTTGACCAGTCCGGGATAGTCGAGAATGAGCATCTCCACCCGCCCGCCGGTGGGTTTTCTGCCGATGAGCCGTGCCGGAACCACCCGGGTGTTGTTGACCACCAGCAAGTCCGAGGGCGCCAGCAGAGACAAGATGTCTTCGAACCGGTGGTGGGCAACGACACCGGTTTTCCGATCGAGCCGAAGCAGCCTGGACCGGTCCCGCTCCAAACAGGGATGCTGGGCGATCAGTTCGTTTGGCAGAAAATAGTTATAATCTTCTGTATTATACATAAACCTAAGTTGAGCGATTTTTCTTCGGGATCTTTCTGCGGTCGGGCATAAAGCCCGCCCCTACGAGGTCCTCGCCACCCCGCAGGTAGGGGCGGGGTTTACCTGTCGCGGCGACTTGTCCGGGCGTAGCTGAAAGCGAAGACGGAAGCTCGCAGAGCGAAGACGGATCCCCGCCCGGATGCCAGCCGCGATTGGCCGAATGGCATCGCACAGCTTCTCAGATCAGGATAAATAGAAATGTTTGGTGTTTAGTTTTTCGTGTTCTGCTCCAGTTCGAATGGAATGGAAGGGTTGTAAGCCCACAATCCGCAACAAGCACGTCCTGCCAAACACGAAACACAAAACACCAGACACACGGAGCGTCAGCTCCGGCCAAAATAGACCAGAAAAAGACCGACAATCATCATTGCAAAGCCGAACTTGCGAAGGGTGGCCTCGGGCATTTCGAGCACCTTATAGATCCAGGCTTTCATTTTTTCAGGAAAGGCGAAGTA
>CBFCZJ010000316.1:0-4707 GCA_965602445.1 uncultured Desulfobacterales bacterium
GGGCAAGGATATGGCGCACATGGACACTTCACCCCCGTGAATGGTTACAATGTTCGGAACGGTTTTCTTCCAGGCGCCTTGAAAACAGTGTCGTCGCCATCTGCTTGGGGGGTGTTTTACAACCATCGAAACTGCCGCGATATCTTCATATAACTACCCGACAATATAATCGATATTCCCTCCTTTGGATCCAAACGCCGTCGACGGACGGCGTTTGGATTCCTCTTGACAAACCGCCTGTCGCCGGATACAGAATCGCATGAATTTTTTGGCCTTTCCGCCGGCATTTTCGTTGATTCAGCGGAGCTTTACGCGGATGGTGCACCTGCCTGTGTTGATATGGGGTTTCCAAAACAGCAGTCGTCGGAAATCAGGGATGTTCCGCTATTCATGAATGTGCGGCTGCTGCCGATGGATGCAGCCGCCCAGCCCAGCCCAACGGAGTTTCCATGAGCACTGTAGACGAGCACGAAAAGGACATTCCCGCAGAGGATGCCGGTGGAAAAGGCCCACCGCCTCCGGATCCGGAGCGGAAAAACAAGGCCACGGCATACGTGATCTTCTTTTTCTTCGTGGGACTCATCGCAAGCCTCATCGTGGGATGGATCATCTTCCCGCAACTGCTCTACTCCCAGAAAGAACAACCCATCGATTTCAACCATGCCCTGCACAACGAACTGGTCGGAGACTGCGCAAGCTGCCATTATTTCAGGGAAGACGGCACTTTTTCCGGCGTACCCGACCTCTGGTCCTGCCTCGACTGCCATATGGATGTGCAGGGCGAGGACCCGGAGGAGGAAAAGTTCGTCACCGAGTACGTCTGGCAGGATCGAGAGGTCCCCTGGCTGGTCTATTCCAAGCAGCCTGACTGCGTTTTTTTCTCCCATGCGGCCCACGTCCTATCCGGCGGCATGGATTGTGTGACCTGCCATGGCCACATCGGCGAAAGCGAACACTCAAAGGTGTACGAGGAAAACCGGATCACCGGCTACAGCCGGGACATCTGGGGGCGGAACATTTCCGGCTTCAAGCGCAACTCCTGGGACCGGATGAAGATGGACGACTGTGCGGACTGCCATGAAGAGGCCCGTGACAGCGCCACGAAAGACGAGCCCCGCGCCCCCGTGGGCCGCGTCATCGACAACATCATCCGGGTCGCCTTTCCGGGCACCTACGCGGACAACAAGGGGGGCAGCGTGCAGACCCAGCGCGGCGCCTGTTTCAAATGCCATAAATAACGGTGCTGCCGGCTCGAAAGAAACCGAATCTGCTTGCTGAACAACCAAGGGGAAAATTCTATGAAAGTTGGCAGAAGAAGCTTCCTATCTTTCATCATCGGCGGTGCCGCCGGTACGGCGCTTTCGCCGCTGCCATGGAAACTGACGGACGATCTGTCGATCTGGACCCAGATGTGGCCGTGGACGCCGGTGCCCAAAGACGGTGCGGTGAGTTACACCGGCTCGACCTGCACGCTTTGTCCCGCCGGCTGCGGCATCAATGTCCGGATGGTCGACCGCAGGGCCGTCAAGATCGAGGGCATGGAGGGTCATCCGATCAACGACGGCGGAATCTGCATCCTTGGGCTTTCCGGTCTGCAGCTTCTTTATGGACCCACAAGGGTCAAGAGCCCGATGAAACGGGTCGGCAAGAGGGGCGGCGGTCGGTGGGTTTCGATCTCCTGGGAAGAGGCGATCGAGGAGGTCGCCGGCAAGCTGACCGAAATCAGGGCACAAGGCCGGCCCGAGGCGCTGGCGATCTTTTCCGGCAACCGCCGGGGGACGGTTCCGGCCCTGCAGAGCCGGTTCATGACTGCCTTCGGATCGCCCAATTTTGTCACCACCGCCTCCATCCAGGATTCATACGAACTGACCCTGCACCGGATGCAGGGGGTGCAGGCCGCCGCCGGCCTCGACCTTGCAAACACCGATTTTCTGCTGAGCTTCGGCAGCGGCATCCTTGACGGGTGGGGATCGCCGGTTCGAATGTTCAAGACCCATAGCGCCTTAAAAGACGGAGGCGGAAAGCTGGTGCAGGTCGAGCCGAGGCTGTCCAACACGGCGGCCAAGGCCGACCAGTGGATTTCCATCCAGCCCGGCACGGAGGCGGCCCTGGCCTTTGGTCTCGCCCATGTCATCATCCTGGAAAAGCGCTACCGGAGTCAGTTTGTCAGCGAATACGGCGAAGGATTCGAGGCGTTCCGACAGATGGTCATGGCCGATTACACTCCGGATAAGGTCGCAAAGATCACCGGCATCGACCCGAAGACCATCGTTACCCTCGCCCGTGAATTTTCGCGGTCGTCCGCGCCGCTGGCGGTGTGCGGAAAAGGAGAGGGGGACGTTCCGGGAAGCATGAACGAATTTTTCGCCGTTCACGCCTTAAACGCCCTTGTCGGCGGCATCAACCGGCCGGGGGGAATATGGGCGGTGCCGGAGCCGGTCGACTTCGGTTGGCCCGACCCGGAAATGGACGAGACCGCCGCCCGGGGCATGCAGCAGGACCGGCTCGACGGTGCCGGCGCCCCGCCTTACGTCGCCATGGCTGCGCTTCCCAACCGGTTCTTCGAGGCGGTCGCCGGCGGCAAAGGGTATCCGCTCGAAGCCTTGTTCGTTGTCGAGTCCAACCCCTGCTTTACCCAGCCCGATCCGGAGACGGTCAAGGCCGCATTTTCCAAGATTCCCTTTGTGGTCAGCTTCTCGTCTTTCATGGATGAAACGGCGCAGAACGCGGACCTGATCTTACCGAACCATGTTTACCTGGAGCGATACGAGGACGTACCGAACCCGGCCGGCTTCAACCGGCCTTTCGTCGGGCTGGTGCAGCCGGTGGTCGACCCCCAGTTCAATACCCGAAATGTGGGCGACGTCATCATCGCATTGGCGCAGGGTGTCGGAGACCCGGTCGCATCGGCCTTTGCCTGGGACGGGTACGAGGCCTGTTTAGAGGAGGCCTACCCGGACCAATGGGATTCGCTTACCTCCGAGGGGTACTGGATGGCGGAGGACTTTGACCCCGCTCCCTGGCCGGAGGCGTTTGAAACGGCTTCTGAAAAGTTTGAATTCGTCCCGGAGGGTCTCCAACACGGCTACGTGCCGGTGGACATCGCCGGGGAAGAAGGCGGGTTTCCCCTTGTCCTGACGCCCTACGATACCATGCGGATTACCAGCGGATATGTCGGCAACCCGCCGTTTATGACCAAGACCGTTCCGGTCGAGGTTCTCAAAGGAAAAGAGCTGTTGGTAGAGCTCAATCCGCAAACGGCCGACCAGCTCGGATTTTCCGAGGGAGTCCGGGCCGTTCTGACGACCCCCGCCGGAACCGCCAATGTCCGGGTGCATCTCTACGAAGGGATCATGCCCGGTCTGGTGGCCATGGCCAGGGGCCTTGGACATACGGCCTATGACAAGTACCTGGCCGACAAGGGGACCAACGTGAACCGGCTGATCGGTCCTACGGCAGACCCGGTTTCGGGGCTCAACGCTGCCTGGGGGATTCGGGCCAAACTCACCCGGGCATGAGTGTCGGGCGACATCGAGTCGGAAAGCTGATCGCTTACATCACAGCACGAGGTTCTGATGAAACAGGAAAGACCCAAAAAGTTCGGAATGGTGATCGACCTGGACAAGTGCACCGGGTGCGGCGCCTGCCTGGTCGCCTGCATGTCGGAAAACAACGTCCCGTTCAAGCCGGATGAATCGGACAAGCTCACCAGCATTACCTGGATGCGGGTCTACCAGCTAAACAACGGCAAACCGTATCCGAAAACCGATATCTGCTACCTGCCGCGTCCCTGCCAGCACTGCGAAGGGGATCACGGTCACTCGCCATGCGTATCGGTGTGTCCGGCCACCGCCACCGACTACGGCATGGAGACCGGAATCGTCAGCCAGATTTACACCCGGTGTTTCGGATGCCGCTACTGCATGGCGGCCTGCCCTTACCACGCGCGGTATTTCAACTGGTGGGATCCGGTCTGGCCCGACGGAATGGAGAAGTACCTCAATCCGAACGTTTCGGTCCGGATGCGCGGTGTGGTTGAAAAGTGCAGCTTTTGCTACCATCGGTATCAGACGGCCAACGACAAGGCGATCTATCAGTTTGCCGAAGGAGAGCGGGACAGCACGGATCTCGAAGAAGACGAATATCAGACCGCCTGCACCCAGGCCTGTCCGGCCGGGGCGATCATTTTCGGCGATCTGAACAACCCCTCCCATCGAGTCCATCAGATCGCCCAGCCGGACGAAAAGCACGCCGGGCGGCCGAAAAACCCGAAGGCGTTTCGGCTTCTGGAGCGGCTCGGCACCAACCCGAAGGTCTATTACCTGTCGAGCCGCGATTGGGTCCGGCGCGCCGGAGACAACTACCTGGAGGGGGAAGGAAAGCTCAAGAGGCATTAAATCGCGGTCGTCGAACAACGGTAACCGCAGACGGTAAGGAGCACCGAACCTATGGATACTGCACTGATACCCGAGGGCGTGAAACGGGATCCTTTGTGGAAATTCGTCCTGAAGCTCGGTCCGGTCGTCGCCGTGCTGATCTGGGGCGTCATCGCCATGCTGCTGTGTTGGATCAAGGGGCTGAACCAGACCAACATGAACGACTATTACGGGTTTGCGCTCTGGATCTGGGCCGACCTGGCGGTCATCGCCCTCGGCGGCGGCGCTTTTTTCACCGGGTTGCTCAAGTACATCATCGGCAAGGAAGAGC
>CBFCZJ010000317.1:0-4698 GCA_965602445.1 uncultured Desulfobacterales bacterium
CCACGCCGTGAAGTTCTGCTTTGGCGTTTTTCACCGCCGCCGGATCACAGGCGCGCACCGTCGCCCCCCGTTTCTGAAGCTCGGCAATGACCTTCAGCGAGGGCGCCTCGCGAATGTCGTCGGTTTTCGGCTTGAAGGCAATGCCCCAGACGGCCACCGTGCTGCCGGGGATTTGCAGCACCGACTCCAGCTTTTCCAGCACCACCGCGTACTGCGCCTGGTTGATGCGATGAACGGCCTGGAAAAGATCCGCCTCGCATCCGTACTGTTTCAGGGTGGTGATCAGGGCGACGACGTCCTTGGGAAAGCAGCTTCCCCCGTAGCCGACGCCCGCCTGGAGAAATCGCGAGCCGATGCGGCTGTCTAAGCCAAGCCCGCGGGAAACTTCCTTGATGTCGGCGCCGACCCGGTCGCAGAGCCGGGAGAGCTGGTTCATGAAGCTGATTCGAGCCGCCAGCATGGCGTTGCTGGCATACTTGATCAACTCTGCGCTGCGGACGTCGGTCACCATGATCGGTTTGTCGGTCCGCTCCCGGGCGCGGTAAAGGGAGGTCATGACCTGTTCGGCCCGCTCGCTGTCCGTGCCGAGAATGATCCGGTCCGGATTTTCAAAATCCTTGAGCGCCGCCCCTTCCCTGAGAAATTCGGGGTTGGAGACCACGTCGAAGTCCGTTTCCACCGCCAGGTTCGCGGAGACGATGTCGCGGACCATCCGGGCGGTTCCCACCGGCACGGTGCTCTTGTTGACGATGATCTTGTACCCGTTCATGTACCGGCCGATGCTCCGGGCCACCGCTTCTACCGCAGAAAGGTCGGCTTCGAGGCGCTCGTTGGTGGGGGTGCCCACACAGATGAAAATGATCTCCGATTCTTCCACCGCCTTTTTGGCGTCGGTGGTCGGGACCAGCCTTCCCGCCTTGAGGTTCCGTCGAAACTGCTCTTCCAGGCCCGGTTCGTAGATCGGGATCTCTCCTTTTCGCAGCCTGCCGATCTTTTCCGAATCGATGTCGAGGCAAACCACCTCGTTTCCCAGGTTGGCAAAGCCGGTCCCTGTGACCAGTCCCACGTATCCGGTGCCGATAACCGCCAGTTTCATTCACGTCCTCCGATGTCGTAGTAGGATCGGTACCACTTTACAAAGCGTTCGATGCCGGTGCGAAGCGTTGTCTTCGGCCGGAATCCGACAGCTTCGATCAAATCGTCGATGTCTGCATAGGTCGCGGGCACATCGCCGGGCTGCATGTCCAGGTATTCTTTTTTGGCTTCCCGTCCGACAACCGCCTCCAGGATTTCGATAAACCGTTCCAGCGCCACGGGCTGGTTGTTGCCGATATTGTAGATCCGGTAGGGCGCCATGGAAGTCCCCGGGTCCGGGGCGTCCGAGCTGAAGGCGGGATCCGGCTCGGGCAGCCGCCCCATGATCCGGACCACCCCTTCGACGATGTCGTCGATGTAGGTAAAGTCTCTTTTCATTTTGCCGTGATTGAAGACCTGGATCGGCTGTCCCTCTAGAATCGCGCGGGTGAAGAGGAAAAGAGCCATGTCCGGGCGGCCCCAGGGGCCGTATACGGTGAAAAACCGAAGCCCGGTGCAGGCAAGCCCGAAAAGATGGCTGTATGTGTGGGCCATGAGCTCGTTGGCCTTCTTGCTGGCAGCGTAGAGGGAAACCGGATGATCCACGTTGTCGTGGACCGAAAACGGCATTTTCGTATTGGATCCGTAGACCGAGCTGGACGAGGCGAACACCAAATGCCCGACCCGGCCGTGGCGGCAGGCCTCCAGAAGATTTACGAACCCGGTCAGGTTCGAAGAGACATAGGCCTGGGGGTTTTCCAGCGAATACCGGACCCCGGCCTGAGCGGCCAGGTTCACCACCACATCGAACCGTTCGTCTGAGAATACGGACGCCAAAGCGTTTTCATCGGCGAGATCGACCCGGTGAAAAGAAAAGCCGGAGAAACGATCCAGCCGCTCCAGCCGCGCCTGTTTGAGCCTCACGTCGTAGTATGGGGTGAGATTGTCCACGCCCGTCACGCGGCAGCCGTCTGACAGCAGACGCCGGGACAGATGATATCCGATAAAGCCGGCAGCGCCGGTGACCAGCACGTTCTGAAACGAAAAATCCATGGAAAAAATCCTCGTTGGGCCCCGGCAAGGGCGTTCCGGGGGGCCGCAGCGGCAGCATGCAGGAAAAACTTAGGCCGGCCGGGGTTGGCCGGGCTATATCATGATTTGGTTTTTCCTGTACAGGGGAATCTTACCGCTGCGGATCCGCTCTACAAACGGGGTGTCGGCAGGAGCGAAGTCGTAATTGGAAAGTTCGTCTGCGGCCGCCCATCGAACGGCGCCGTGGTCCCGCAGAATCATTTGCCCCCCGCACCATTGCACCCGATAGGCCATCAGTTCGATGACGCCGAAATCGTACCGGTAACGGTGGGATCCGAGATACTCCCCGACCGTGACATCGATGTCGAATTCTTCTCTGAGTTCTCGCCGGAGGCACTCGGGGGGAGATTCTCCCAGCTCGATCTTTCCGCCGGGAAACTCCCACCGGTTGGCCTGATGCGATCCGGGGCGGCGCCGGGCGATCAAGACCCGGTTGTCCCTTGCCAGAATGGCGGCCGTCACTTGGATGATGTCATGGCGCTCCGACATGTTCCGCCTCGCAGTCCGTTTTTTCCTTCTGCAAATCGGGCAACTCAAGCCGTTTCATAGCGTCTTTCACGCCCGATGAAAAGCCAATCAGGCCCAAAGGACCCGGCTTTGATATAAGCCCAGAGAACATGAATCGGAGGTCTTGCAAAAGCAAATCCGAAATTCGAATATCGAAATCCGAAACAAATTCAAAATCCGAAATTTCAAATGACCAAAACAAGGTCCAAGGACCAAAAAACCGAAAACCTGCTGAATACCTGCTGTTGTTTGGGTCATTCGAATTTTGATCATTTGGTATTGTTTCGAATTTCGGATTTCGTGCTTCGAATTTTTTATCTCCATCCCCTTGCGGCAGATCCAGTTGCCTCTGACCAGGGCCTGAGGTCCAGGATTTCCAGACTGCGTTAAAGGCCTCCTCAGGGCTTCTCTGCTTGACAAACCAGCGAGAACCTGAGAAACAACAATAAATACCGTAAGATAGAATACCCCAGCAGAAGAGAGGTCAGCCATGGCGAAAAGAGTCAAAATCTTCCGGATGGATAAAGATCCGCGGGTCATGGAAGGAGAAATCAATCAGTGGCTGCAAAGCAAGGCCAACATCGAAATTTTGAATGTTTCCGCAGCCGAATACCGCGATATCGAAGGATCGCTGCAGTCGATTCTTTTCGTTTTCTTCGAAGGCTCCCACCGCGATGCCGGCGAAGTAAGCGACAAAAGCCAGCGCCGACATGAACGGATCTACCTTCAGGAGGTCGTCGAATACATGGTGGACGGCGAGTACTACCGGGATTTCATCCAGGACATGAGCGACAGCGGGATTTTCATCCGAACCGGCAGAAAACTTCCGGAGGGAAAAGACGTGCTGATGACGCTGATGGCTCCGGACCAGGACCGTCCGATCAAGATCAAAGGCAAGGTGGTCCGATCCGAGTCTTACGGCTTCGGCGTGGAGTTCAAGCGGGACAGCCAGGTCCAGGAAGACGTCATCAAGTCGATGGTTAAAAAATTCAAAAACCTCAAATAACATCGCTTGCGCGATTTAAAATGAAGCACAGAAAAAACCCGAACCTCGGACACGGGCAAGGCCGGCCGTATGTGCGCAGCAGGACCGATTTCTTGACAACCCCGGCATTCTAAGAAAGAGCAAGCTGTCCTGCCGCGGCGAAACTAAGGAAATCCAAGTACATGCCTAAATTTTTTTCCAAGCGAATTGGCCTGAATCTTCGCAAGGCCAAACGCTTTAGCTCCGAGGATTTGAAAATCCGTGTTTTTGTCAAGCCTCAACCGGAAAACCTTGAACTTGCAGACGTCAGCCGCGGAGGGATTGCCTTTTTTTACTCGGGACCTGACAATATTTTTCCGGATCGTTTCGAGGTGGCACTTTACGACGGGAAGGATTTTGATCTCGGCAAAATCACGTTAAAAAAAATCTCCGATGAGGTGTTTTCAGAGATTCCAAATGAAGACCTTGTCATTCGCCGCCTCCGGGGTCGGTTTATCCGAATCTCGGTCGTTCAGGAATACGATTTGAAAAAGTATCTGGACAAAATAAAAACCCCTTAGAGCGATTGGAGTACGGTTTAAAAGTAAAGATCCGGGCCTGGAGGACCCGGCTTTGAGTTAAGCCCGGAGGGCATGAACCCCTATGGTTGTCTTAAATCCGAAATTCGAATATCGAAATTCGAATTTATCCGCTTCGGGCTGAAAGGCATAGCCAATGGCCTGGTCCTGCGGACCAGGATTGTGAGACTGAATTCAACTTTCGGGATTCATGATGCCGGAGCGCAATCTTGACAAGCGCTCTACCCCGGATATTTCATGAACCCGGTTATCTATGGAGCTCAAGGAGGCTCGGGCCGGAGGCCGATGGGAGTCGGCTCGGATGCCGGGCAACTGTCTGAGCCGGTTAGGCCGCGTTAAGACGGCCGCAACCTAGCAAGGGGATTTGCCGGGCATTGCCTTTTGCCGCTGCAATTATCAACATTTTAATCAGCGGCCGTCTTTACGCGACCTTGACGGCGAGTTTTGGCCGGCAGGAGAGCC
>CBFCZJ010000318.1:0-4676 GCA_965602445.1 uncultured Desulfobacterales bacterium
TCGCAATTCACGGACATTGCCCGGCCAATCATATTCCATGAGGATATCCATGATTCTTCCCGGAATTCTTGAATGTTCGGCAGGGCTTTTCATTTTTTTCAGAAAATGTTCCACCAATAGAGGGATGTCCTGTTTGCGTTCCCTCAGGGGGGGCAATTGAATTTGGATCACCTGGATCCGATAAAAAAAGTCATTTCGCATCAGTCCCTTGGTGACTTTATCGCTCAGCGCCGTATTCGATGCCGCGATGATGCGAAAATCGCTTGAGATAGATTCTATGCCGCCGACAGGGCGGTAACCGCCGCCTTCGATGGCCCGTAACAGCTTGGCCTGCATATTGACGGTCAAGTCGCCGACCTCGTCGAGAAACAGGGTCCCGCCGTCTGCCATATCCAGATAGCCGGGCGAATCTGCATGCGCACTGGAAAACGCACCCTTCCGATGGCCAAAAAATTCACGTTCAAACAGGGTTTCTTGAATCGCTCCACAGTTGACTGCGATAAAATGCTTGTGTTTGCGGGAACTTTGGTCGTGTATCGCACGGGCCACCAATTCTTTTCCCGAGCCGGATTCGCCGAAAACAGCCACGCTGGCGTCCGTAGACGCCGCCTTTAGAATCAATTCGTAGACTTTTTGCATTGCCGGCGACCGGCCCAGGATATCTCCCAGCCGATACCGTTCTTTCAATGATGAGCGCAACACCCGGTTTTCGCTGTCCAGAACGTCCGCCAGGCGTTGTGCAGCTACCTGCTGCTCTTTGATCTCGGTGATATCCTTGAAAGTGGACAAAAGAGCGGGTCTGCCTTTAAAGGAAATGGGACTGTGGCATACCTGTATCCAATATGTCTTTTCCAATCGTGAGATCCGATGGACTTTCTCGATACTGGAATCGAGAATGGGTTCTGTTTCCTCTCCGAATAGTTTGATGATTTCTTTCGCCTCACCGGCCGGCGGGCTGTGAACAAGCCCACCTTTCATCTCTTCTGCCGAAGCCACATTGAACATCCTGCAGAATGCTGGATTGACATAGTAAAAGCGCGAGTCTTGAACAAGAGAAACCCCTTCTGCTACCTGTTCGGTCAGAACCCGATAGCGCTCTTCGCTTTCTTTTAATGCCTCTTCGCTGCGCTTCAGCCATAAGACTTTGCTCAACCGTTCTCCGATGGCCCGTAAAAGGCGCTCTTCTTCTTCCAGAAACGGTCCAGATCCTTCATCCGGGGGCGGGTGGATGTAGTACACATCCACGTCACCGACGTGTTCGCCATTGAGGATAATTTTTGTGTTTTGGTGCCAGCGTGTTTCCAGAAAATTTTTGGAAGTATACTCTTGGCCATCCAGGCGAATACGTGCGCATGCGTGATCCGGATACTGCCAGGCGGCGGGGATCAATTCGACCGCCCGTTGTATAATCCATGCCAGGGATACATCCTGATTCTCAAAAAGGTTTGAAATGCCGTATAGGCAATTCAGCTCTTTGATCCTTTCAGTGAGTGCATTCGACGAGCTTGAAACCGTCAACGGCTTGCAATAATCTCTATTCATGATGTTTTTTCTGCTGGAGTAATTGAAATCATCTGGCGTGGCGGCGGAAACGGGCCGTGGCGCCTACTCTTTTTCTTCCCCGCCGTCGTCGCGAAGCACCGCCCGGCAGACCGCGCCTTTGCCGTACTTTTCCTGAATCGATGCCAGGGCCCGGTCCACCCGTTCCCAGTTTTCCGCTCCGTCGCCGCCGCCGTCAAACAGTCCCTGCTGGACCGGCAAGGCCGAAGAGACGAACCCCGATGCGCCAAGGCCCACCAGCCGCACCTTCTGTCTCAGCCGACAGCGGTCCAACAGCCGTTCCGCCTCCCGGTAGAGCACCGCAGAAGAGCGGGTGGGGGCCGGAAGGGTTTCACTTCGGGTGATCTGCCGAAAGTCGGCGTGCTTCAGCTTCAGGACCACGGTCCGGGCCTTTATGTCGAGCTTTCGCAGTTCAGCGGCAACTTCTTCGGCCTGGGAAAGGAGCCTCTTTTTGAGCACGGCCGCGTCGTCGGTGTCTTCTTTTAGGGTGCACTCACTGCTGGCGGACTTGTGCTCCCGGACCGGCTCCACCTTCGACCGGTCCACGCCGTGGGCCAGGGCCATGATCCGGCGCCCGTATTTGCCGAGCTGCCGGTAGAGAATTTCTTCGGGAAATCGTTTGACGTCCCCCAGGGTTGCAATCCCCATTGCTTCGAGCACCGCAAAGGTCTGCTTTCCCACCCCCGGCACCCGTGCCACGGACAGGGTTTCGAGAAATGCCGGGACATCTTCTTTTTCGATGACCGTCAACCCGTCGGGCTTGTCCATGTCCGAAGCGATCTTGGCCAGAAACTTCACCGGGGCCGCCCCCACCGAACAGGTCAGACCGACTTCCTGGAAAATCGCCTCCTTGATCCGGCGTCCAATGGCTTGGGCATCGCCGTAGAGGGTCTTGCAGCCGGAGACGTCCATGTAGGCCTCGTCGATGGAGGCCGGCTCCACCAGAGGGGAAAATTCTCTCAGCCGGTCCATGACCCTGGCCGATATCTCCTTGTAGCGCTTCATCCGGGGGCGAACGAAAACCCCGTCCGGACACCGCCTCCGGGCCTCGAAGCCGGGCATGGCCGAATGCACCCCGAATTTCCTGGCCTCGTAGCTGGCGGCGCAGACCACACCGCGGTTGCCGGTTCCGCCCACGATGACGCACTTTCCCCTGAGCCAGGGATTGTCTTGCTGTTCCACCGATGCGTAGAACGCGTCCATGTCGATATGAAGGATCATGGCTTTTCTTTGTACTCCCAAAGAAAAGTTTTCAAATAAATTCGCAGTAGCGAATTTATAACAAAATTGTTATTATCAATCAAAAGAGGGACAAAAAAGAAAACCGGCCATTTATACAGCTCCGGGCAACCCATTCTGGATGTTTCTGGATCAGTGCAAAAAAAGGATCGACCCCATGAAAAAAATTGAGGAAGTCACCCTACTGTACGAGATCAGCAAGAGCCTCAACGAGAATCTCGACCTTCACAAATCAATATATAAGGTTTTGGAAATCCTGTCCAACTCCATGGACATGGTGCGCGGAACGGTGGCCATCCGCGATCCGCTCAAAGATGAGATCGCCATCGAGGTGGCCCACGGCATGTCCCGGACAGCCATGCAGCGGGGCAGGTACAAGATCGGCGAGGGCGTCACCGGAAAGGTGATCGAGACCGGCAAGGCGGTCACCATCCCCAAGATCAGCGAAGACCCGACGTTTCTTGACCGGACAGCCTCGCGCAAATCAGCCAAGGACCGGGACCTTTCCTTTATCTGCGTGCCGATCAAGAAGGGCAAGCAGGTCATCGGCGCCTTGAGCGCCGACCGGCCCACCGACAATGTCTACCCGCTCAAGGAGGCGGAAAAGCTGCTTTCGGTGGTGGCCACCATGATCGCCCAGCACGTGATCAACCTGGAAAAGATCCGGATCGAAAAAGACCAGCTCCGGGAGGAAAACCGCCGGCTGCGCGGTGAGTTGGAAAACAAGTACCGGTTTACCAGCATCGTGGGAAACAGCAACAAGATGCGGGAGGTGTTCCAGATGGTCTCCCAGGTCTCCCGCAGCAACGCCACGGTGCTGATCCGGGGAGAAAGCGGCACCGGCAAGGAGCTGGTGGCCAACTCCATCCATTACAACAGCCACCGGTCCAAGGGACCCATGATCAAGGTCAACTGCGCGGCCCTGCCGCCCACCCTCATCGAAAGCGAGCTGTTCGGCCACGAAAAGGGGGCCTTTACCGGGGCCATCAAACAGAAGCTGGGGAAATTCGAGATGGCCGACAAGGGCACCATCTTCTTGGACGAAATCGGCTCCATCGGGCTCGACATTCAGGCCAACCTGCTGCGGGTTCTCCAGGAAAAGGAATTCGAGCGCGTAGGCGGGCAAAAAACCCTCTCCACCGACGTGCGAGTGATTGCTGCCACCAACAAAAACCTGGAGCAGGCCGTAGAAGAGCAGACATTCCGGGGCGACCTGTACTACCGGCTCAATGTCTTTCCCATCTACCTTCCGCCGCTGCGAGAGCGAAAGACCGACATTCTTCTTCTGGCCGACCACTTTCTGGAGAAATACGCCAAGGAAAACCACAAGGATATCCGGCGCTTTTCCACACCGGCCATCGACATGATGATGGACTACCATTGGCCCGGCAACGTGCGGGAGCTTGAAAACTGCATCGAGCGGGCGGTGCTTCTCTGCGAGGAGGGGGTGATTCACAGCTACCATCTTCCCCCGACGCTGCAGACCGGAAAAGAATCCGGAACCCTGCCGGCCATGTCCCTGGAAGAGGCGGTGGAAAACTTGGAAAAGGAAATGCTCATCGACGCCTTGAAAAACACCCGGGGCAACATCTCGGCCGCGACCGATATCCTCAAGACCACGGTGCGCAAGTTCGGCTACAAGGTGAAAAAATATAACATCGATTATCGCCACTATCGCTGAAGCGAAAAATCCGCTTCAGCGATAGTGGCGATAACTTGAAAGACTCCCGGTAAACTTATGCAGGCCTTGAAGCCGGGAAAACAGGGAGGACAAACGTCTGTAAGAAAAGTGCTCAGGGGTTTTGCCAAATTATAGTATCGCCTTTTGCGCGAAGCGCAGCCACTTTTTAAAAATTGCGGTCGCAATTTTTAAAAAG
>CBFCZJ010000319.1:0-4672 GCA_965602445.1 uncultured Desulfobacterales bacterium
ATGAGGATATAGATCAGCAGCAGGTTTCGAAGTCCGTAGAAAAAGTCGTAGAAGTGCAGATTGATCCAGGTCATGGCGCCTTCCCAGAAAGGAGCGGTAGTCACCGACCAGGACTCGGGGTAGACATAAAAGCCGTCCCAGAGCACGCTTGCGCCGCCGGTCAAGATGATGACGGCCGTGGCTGCCGCCAGAGACTTGTGCCGGGTCCAGCCGATGCCCCTTTCCCGCATTTTGCTCTTCCGGGCGGCGGCCTGACTGAGCCGGTCGAGGATGACGGCCAGCACCACGATGGAAAGTCCGGCCTCCAGGCCGCGGCCGATTTTCAGCTGCCGCAGGGCATTGAGAACGTCGTATCCCAGGCCTCCGGCGCCGATCATGGAGGCGATAATGACCATGTTCAGCGAGAGCATGATCACCTGGTTGAGGCCGACCATGATTTCGGGAAGGGCCGACGGAAGAAAGATTTTAAAGAGCATTTGGCGCCTCGAACATCCGGACACCAGGCCCGACTCGACCACATCGGGCGGCACAGAACGCAGCCCCATCAGTGTGCAGCGAACCATCGGCGGGGCCGCGTAGATGATCGTTCCGATCATGGCCGATACCGGTCCGAAGCCGAAAAGAAAGAGAATCGGAACCAGGTAGGCGAAAATCGGCACCGTCTGCATCAGGTCGAGCACCGGCCGGATGGCCGCTTCGGCCGTCTTGGTCCGGGCCGAGATAATGCCAAGGACCATGCCGAGAAGCGCCCCCAGCGGCACGGCGATGATCACCGATGCCAGTGTCTCCATGGCGCTCTCCCACTGGCCGAACAGCACCAGGTAGAGAAGGCCGCCGGCGGTCATCGCCGCCAGGCGCCATCCCTGCAAAGAAAGCCCGAGCAGTGCCCCGATGCCGATAACAGCCGCCCAGGGAAGGTGGGGAAGGCGCCACGAGCCACCCAGGATCGAAAGGTCTATGCCCTGGTAGAGCAGGCCCTGGGCGCCCTTGAGGGGCCAGGAGATGAGCCATGAAATCGAGCGGGTCATCTCCTTGAACGTGAACAGCCCCAGATTGCACTCGTGGAGAAGCCAGGCCATCGCTGCGCTGATCCAGTCCTTGAGGGGAACAATCCACGAGTCTGGGTAGGCGTCGATCCATCCCAAATGCCTGCCGGCCAGACCGACCCCGGCCACGATCGCCAGCACAAGGGCCAGGGGGCGAAGCCGCTCAACCCCTCTTCGGGCGAGCGTCCGGCAATCGGCGGCTGCTGAAAAAAGAACGCTTTGCAACGCACGGTCTTTGGTGGTGGTCGTCATTGTTGTTCGCCCTCGAAAAGAACGCCTAACACCGTCTTGCGGCGCAGATACCCGACCACCTTGCCGTCGTCGTCCACCACGGCAAGCCGCTGGCCGTTGGCCAGTATCGCCGGGGCCACTTCTTCCACCTTCGCCTCGCAATGCACTGTGCAATCTTCCGTCAACGGTCTGCATTTGCCCGCCTGCGTCGATGCGGCTTCCATGATCGACTGGGCGGACATTACCTTGGCCCGGGGGACCTTGCTGGTGAACTCGACCACGTAATCGTCGGCAGGGGAGGTCACCAGTTCCTCCGCAGTGCCGACCTGGATCACTTCCCCGTCTTTCATGATGGCGATTCTGTCCGCCAGACGGATTGCTTCGTCGAAATCGTGGGTGATGAATACAATGGTTTTGTGAAGCATTCGCTGCAGCCGGAGAAATTCCTCCTGCATTTCGCTTCGGATCAGCGGATCCAGGGCCGAAAAGGGTTCGTCGAGAAACCAGATCTCGGGCTCCACCGCCAAGGAACGCGCGATTCCCACCCGCTGCTGTTCGCCTCCGGAAAGTTCATTGGGCATGTTGCATTCCCGGTCCTTGAGGCCGACAAGCTCGAGGGCCTCCCTGGCCCGTTTCTCCCGGGTTTTTCTCCCGATTCCCTGGACCTCGAGGGGGAAGGCCACGTTGTCGATCACGTCCCGATGGGGAAGGAGGCCGAAATGCTGGAACACCATGCCCATCTTGTGCCTTCGCAGCTCGATGAGTTCTCTTTCCGAGACCCGGGACAGGTCCCTGCCGTCTAGAATGATTTCTCCGATGGTGGGATCGACCAGACGAGACATGCACCGCACGAGGGTAGACTTTCCGGATCCGGAAAGACCCATGATGACGAAAATTTCCCCCTGGTAGATGTCGAGGGTAACCCTACGCGCAGCGCCGATGTAGTTGCGGGCGGCCAGGTCCTCCAGCGAAGGATTGTTGCCGTGTTTGGTCATAAACCGCCGGGGATGGGGGCCGAACAGCTTCCAGACGTTTCGGCAGGCCAGCTTCGGGTCGCTCTCTTCCGCGGGTATTGTTTGTTGCAGCGTCATACGTTCTCCACTGCCGGCGCAGGCCCGAAGCCGAAACGCTTCGGGCCGGCGCCGGCGCCTTGCCGTTTACTGGATCCACTTCTTCCAGGTGGCAGCGTTGTCTTTCATCCACTGGGAAACCACATCCACGATTTTCCGGTCCTCCAGATCCACCTCGGATATAAGGGCTCCCATTTCGTCGTTGGAGATGCGAAAGTTGCCGATGGCCTGATGAGCGCCGGGCCACTTTGTTTTAAGACCCGACCAGGCGACCTTCTTGATCCACCCCTCGGGCTTTCCGCAGTCGTACTTCATGTCGGGGTTGCTTCCCCATTTGGGATCGCTGTAGCAGTTGTCGGTGTACTGGGGAAATTCGACCCATTCGCCCTTGTACTTGTAGGGCACCCAGTTCGGGCTCCAGACCCAGGCGACGATCGGCTCTTTGCGTTCGTAGGCGGCCTTGATTTCGGCGCTGAGCGCCGCTGCCGTGCCGGCATGGATGACTTCGAAGTTCAGTCCCAGAGCCTCGATTCGTTCCTCGTCGTGTCCGCCCCAGGTTGCGGCGCCCCCCAGATATCGTCCCTTGGGTGCCGTTTCCGGCGTGGAAAATTTTTCCGCGCAGGCGTTGAGGGCCTTCCAGTCCGGCAAGCCCGGGCAGATTTCCTTCACATAGCTCGGATACCACCAGTCTTCCTTGGCGTGCATTCCAGTTTCGCCCATGTCCTCCGTGTCGCCGGTGGCCAGGGATTTGAGCAGGGCGTCCCGGCCGGTGGTTTCCCAGATCTCCATGGCCAGATGAAGGTCGCCGCTTTCCAGGCCGGAGAACTGGGCCAGGTAGTCCGCGATGACGTATTCGACGTTGTAGCCCATCTTTTGAAGCACGCTTCCCATGATGCGGCTCGAGATTCTCTGACTGGTCCAGTCATGGGTGGAGATCTTTATCGGGTCTTCGGATTCCGGGGACTTCGCCTGCACGCCAATTGCGGTTCCCAGAAGCAAAACCCCTGTCAGTATAAGGAAGCACAGCATTCGAATGTTTCTCATTGTTTCTCCTTTCCAAATCATTGATTGAAAGTCATGACTCCCGGCAAAACCGGGGTCATTAGCGATGAACCGTTCAATAGCGGTGAGTGTGGTTCACACCCGCCTTTTCCACTTCTTGTACTCGCCTTCATAGTAATTCCGGCGGAAGCGTTCGAAACGGCGGATGCCGTAGGTATAAAAGTCGAAGTCCAGGGAGGAGATTTTGTCCTGGATCATGCCCCACATTCCCCACCAGACATCGGCTGTCAGCTTGTGCAGCCGCATGCGGCAAAGGCGGCACTCGGACATCTCTCCGCAATAGGTTCTCAAAAGAATTTCTTCCTGCTCGGCGGTGAGGGGATGCTCGACGCAAATGTCGCCGAGGTCGAAGTATGGGTCGTTCATGCCCCCGTATTCCCAGTCGATGATCCACATTTTGCCGTTTGGATCGTGGATGAAGTTTTCCGAAAGCAGATCGTTGTGGCAGGCTGTCAGCGCCGGCTTGTTTCTTTCCATGGCCTCGGCGATGTCGTCCATCACCGAAATCATCCAGTCGAAGTCGTTGGGCAAAAAAGCGCCGGCTTCCTTGCACATCTGGATGTACCGGGGAATCATGTCAAAGACGTAGGTTTCTTCTTCGAAAACGGCGTTTGAGTGAAGCTGCCGCAGAGACGTTCCAATTTTCTCGACATAGGCATCGTTTTCGGCAACGGTCTCCGGGTGCATGACCTCCCCCTCGATGAAGGAAATCACCAGGGCGTTTTCGGGCTTGACGCTGCAGACCACCTCCGGGGAGACTCCGGCTTCTGCGGCCGCCCTGGAGCTGCTCAATTCCAGGTCTCTGTCGATCATCACCTCTGATCCGATTCCCGGAATTCTGAGGACGTATTTTTCCCCGTTGGCCTCCACGGTGTAGTTGTTGTTGGTCAATCCCCCGCTCAACTCTTCGTATCGGACGTCGTCCTTGTTCCAGAGGGCCACTTTTTCCAAAATGGTTTCGATCTTCGGTTGGTCCATGAATATCTCCTTACGCATTGAAAATTTGCAAAAAACCCGAGCCCTCGGAATCCACCCGGGCTCCCTGAAACGAAGGCTCCTCTTTCGGCACCGGCCGGCCGCCCCGACGGTGGGGGCCGGGTCGCAGGGATCCCGAGGTATGCCACCGCTGCTGGCGGATCGCCCTGCTGCTGTACCAACAGTAAATACGAGCGAAAAAAAAGAGAACGGCCGGGAGCGAAGCGGACGGGTCAGTAGCGGTAGTGTTCGGGCTTGAAGGGGCCGGTCTTCGGCACGCCGATGTAG
>CBFCZJ010000320.1:0-4642 GCA_965602445.1 uncultured Desulfobacterales bacterium
ACCCCGACTAGACCCTGAACCTAGCGCGTCTACCAGTTCCGCCACTTCGGCACGCGGGCGGGAAAAAGGTTGATTTTATTTCGAAGGTGCTGCATATATACCGGTTTTAGACCGCTGTCAAGGACTAACTGCGCTGCGCGCAGTTAGTCCTTGACAGCGGTTGGATAAAATCATCCGAACGTTTAGGTTGCATCCGCCCACGAGCAGGGCAGCCGACATCTTGCATTCCCGGCGCCATGCCGTTTTAGGTCAAAAGTATGAAACTCATCGAAACATTTGAGAATATCGACGGGCCGTTTCCCAATGCGGTGATCACCATCGGCAACTTCGATGGGGTGCACATCGGACACCAGGCCCTGTTCCACGAGGTCATCGAACAGGCCGATGCGATCGACGGCACATCTGTGGCCATGACCTTCGAGCCCCACCCCATCCGGGTGCTGAAGCAAAACGGCCATCCGCCCCTGATCACCCTTTACGAGCAAAAAATCGAGTTGATGTCCGCCGTCGGTCTGGACGTGATCATCGCCCTGCCCTTTACCCCGGATTTTGCCGCCTGGACCGCTGAAAGATTTGTTAAAGAACTGCTGGTCGAGCGGATCGGAATGAAGGCTATCGTGGTCGGAAAAGACTACACTTTCGGCAAGGGCCGGGAGGGAAACGTCGATTTGCTCGAATCCTACGGCCGGGAACTCGGCTTTACGGTGCGGGTGCTCGACTGGATCGCCACACCGAAAAACGGCATCGGTCGAATCAGCAGTACACGGGTTCGGGATCTGGTCATGGAGGGCCGCATGGAAGACGCCCAGAAACTGCTGGGGCGTCACTACCAGATCCGGGGTAAGGTGGCCAAAGGTCGGGACCGCGGCGGCAAGCTCCTGGGGTTTCCCACGGCCAATATCGAGATTGTCGACGAACTCTGCCCGAAAATCGGCATATACGCGGTAACCGTCGAAGTCAGGGGGCAAAAATACAAAGGGGTGGCCAACATCGGCTACAGCCCCACATTCGACGATCATCTGTTCACCGTCGAGGTGTATATCCTCGACTTCGACGGCATGATTTACGATGAAAAAATCCGGATCAACTTTATCCAACGCCTCCGGGACGAAAAAAAATTTTCCGGCCTTTCGGAACTTTCCGAACAAATTCGGAAAGATGTTGCAAGGGCGCGGGAACTGGTCTCCATCTAAAATCGCTGGCGCGATTTTAGTAGAATTTCGCGTCCCGCGAAATTGTGGATTCGCCATGACGGAGTGGTCCATAGAATCCCTGTATTTTGATCTTTTTCTCCGCGCCTCGGCGTCTTTGCGCGAGATCAATCGATGAATCGTTGGACGCTTTCGATCATACTCGGCGTGGTTCTGTCCGCGGCGACCCTTTACCTGGCGTTTCGAAACGTTCCCTTCGGCGACCTTGCCGCCTACATCGCTTCCATTCACCTCCTCTGGCTGTTTCCCTCCATGGCCGCGATCCTTGCCGGCTTCCTGTGTCGTGTCATCCGCTGGCAGATCATTCTGGGCTCTTCGCAGCGCGTCGGATACTGGAGCGCCCATCACCCCCTGATGATCGGGTTCATGATGAACTGCATCCTGCCGGGAAGGGTCGGTGAGGTGGCCCGCCCCCTGATCTTGAGGCAGCGCGACGGCGTTGCCTTTACCACTGGCCTGGCCACCGTGGCTGCCGAGAGGGTGTTCGATCTGATCATGCTGATCGGACTATTTGCACTGGTCATGTACACTGTGGAAATCGATCCGGACTTTAGCCGCTCTTTTGCCGGTTATGAGCTCAGCGGCCAAACCCTTCAAAAGGTCGCCCTGAGGACGGTCCAACTCTCGATGATTCTGATGCTCGGTGTTCTTTTTCTCACCATCGAAACCACCCGCGACCTGGTGCTTCGACTCGTCCGAATGCTGCCCGAGCGCGTCGCAAACCCAATTGCCCGGGGCATCGAAAACGTGGCCGCCGGCTTTTCCCTGATCCGGGACCCCTGGCGCATGCTCTCCTGCCTGGGGCTTTCTTTTCTAGCCTGGTTTGCCACGGCGGTCTCCTACTATACGATGGCGATGGGCAGCCCCGGCATCAGCCTTTCCTTCTTCCAATGGACGGCGGTGATGGTGATCGTCTGCTTTTTTATCGCCCTGCCCTCTGTGCCGGGGTTCTGGGGACTGTGGGAAGCCGGCGGCGTCTTTGCCATGGCCCTGTTCGGCGTCGGTGCAAAGGAGGCGGCCGGGTTTACCCTGGTGAACCACGCGGTTCAGATGTTTCCGGTGATCATCGTCGGCCTGGTTTCCGCCGTCATCACCGGCGTGAACATTCTCCAGGTCTCGCGGTCAATACGCTAACGCGTATTGACATGAAGCGGCTGCGCCGCTTGATCAAGAGCAAAAAAGCAATCCTTATCCATCCGATGCTGATGCCGGGAAGATTATCCGCCTTAAAACTTGAAAAACCCGGTTTGATGTCTGATAATAAAATGGTTTCACGATATTAGATGACGCGGCGTTGTCGCTCTGGGACGAACGGCTTTAGCTTCTACCTCTGCAGAGCAGCGGAGCGGGATTTCCGTTTCGCTGCAACAAGCAGGTCGTAGGTTGGGCTGAGAGGCATGAAGCCCAACAACGATTGACGTGAATGGTGGGCCGGCTTCAAGATGGAGACGGATGAATTTCGGGAGTAGGCTGAGAATGTTGGGCTTCACAAGTTCAGCCCAACCTGCCCGTTTCGCCTTTTTGCCTTGAGCCGCGTTTAGCGATGCATTTGCCTTCGGGCAAAGTTAGATACGAGGCGGGCATGACGGAATTTGCCTCGAATAAATCGCTGATCCCTGAATTAAATTCTCTTCTTTCTCCCGCGGCACCGCCGCGGCTTATAAAAGCGCGGAGCGGTTTTATGTCGGTACTTGAAATCGTCACCTATCCGGACGCCTTTTTAAAGGAGCCGACCAAGGATGTGGAAAACATCGACGGAGAGCTCCAGAAACTGATCGAGGACATGTCCGAGACCATGTACGCAGCGCCGGGGTTAGGGCTGGCCGCCATACAGGTCGGTGTGGACAAAAGCCTGTTGATCTTCGACGTCGTCGCCCAGGACGACCAGGATCGAAAGCTCCAGGTGCTCATCAATCCGCGGATCGTGGAGCAGGAAGGTAGTTTCCTGTCGGAAAACGAGGGGTGCCTCAGTGTGCCGGACTTCCGTGCCGACGTGAAAAGATCTGAACGGGTCCTCGTGGATGCCTACAACCGGGAGGGAAAGCCGCTGAGGATAGAGGCCGAGGGATTCCTGGCGGTGGTCCTCCAGCACGAGATCGACCACTTGAACGGCACTTTGTTTATCGACCGGATCAGCTCACTGAAAAGAGAACTGTACAAAAGGCGCATCAAAAAACAGCAAAAGCAGACATAAACATACTGGCGCATTTTTTTCCCAGCGCATTCCGCACAAACGCCGAAAAAAGGTAAACCATCGGCTTTGCCGGGGAGACAAACATCGTAGGCACGTTTTTTTCTTCTCTGCGCCCCTGCGACTCTGAGCGAGAACCTATTTCACAGACCCTCTACCCGGAGCCATAGACTTGCAGCAAACCTCTGATCGACCCCGAATCGTCTTCATGGGAACCCCGGATTTCGGTGTGCCGGCCCTGAACGCCCTGCACGAGGCCGGATATCTCATTTCCTTGGTGGTCACCCAGCCGGACCGGCCCAAGGGACGCGGCCGGAAAACGGTTCCCTCCCCGATCAAGAAAGCGGCCGAAGGCCTCGGGCTTTCGCTGTTCCAGCCGGCTTCCCTCAAAAACACCGAAGCGGTCGAGCGCATCCGCGCGGCAGCGCCGGCATATATCGTGGTGATTGCCTTCGGCCAGATTCTGTCCAAATCCATCCTGGCCATCCCCCGCTGCGGGGCCGTCAATGTCCATGCCTCCCTTCTGCCGAAGTACAGAGGGGCAGCCCCCATCCAGTGGGCCGTGGTCAACCGGGAAAAAGAAACCGGCGTCACCACCATGCTCATGGACGAGGGGCTCGACACCGGGGACATCCTCCTTGTTTCGCGCACGGAAATCCGGAAAAACGACACCGCAGCAACCCTTCACGACCGGCTTTCCGCCATGGGCGCAGACCTGATCGTTCAGACCCTTGGCAACCTGGAGTCCGGGACGATCTCTCCCGTCGCCCAGGATCCGGCAAAAACCTCCTATGCGCCGATGCTCAAAAAAGAAGACGGCCGGATCGACTGGCAAAAATCCCCGGAAGATCTGGAGGCTTTCGTCCGGGGAATGGATCCATGGCCCGGCGCCCATACGACCATTGATGGGATGCGGCTTCGGATTTTTCGCCTTGCAGCGGCCCAGCGGACCGAGGACCGGGCGCCGGGAACGGTCATCCGCGGGTTTGCCGACGAGCTGCGGGTCACTGCCGGAAGCGGCGCCGTGTCCATTTTAGAGGTCCAGGGCGAATCCGGAAAGCGAATGCCCGTGGCGGAATTCTTGAGGGGAAAACCGGTAGCTCCGGGTACGGTGTTGGGGTGAGCGAAAAAGCGGGATTCAAAATTCCAGATTCCAGGTTCAAAATTTTCTGGGAGGAATTGTAAACGAATCTCTTGGCAATAGTCGGTTAGTTTGATCAAACTGGCCGTACCCATTCAT